>NZ_JBTIXF010000019.1:0-99572 GCF_055793945.1 Plantactinospora sp. A48
GAGGGTTGGGGGGGGGCGGAGGGGGGGGGGGGGGGGAGGGGGGGGGACAGGGGGAGGGGGGGGGTCCTGGGGTTTCCGAGGGAGGGAGGAGGGGGCCGAACCACACCGGCGTCCCCGCCCCTTGTCCGTCGGGCGCCGCGCCGGAGACCGGCGCCCGACGGACCTGTGCGGCTCAGGAGAGCGGCGGGTACGCGTTCTGCATGAGCTGCGTGAACTGCGCCGGGAACCAGGCACCCGAGATGGGAGCGTTGGGCAGGGCGCCGCTCATGTTGTTGCCGTTGCGGGCGTTACCGGTGTACGTCGGGTCGCACATCCGGTCGAAGCCCTTGCCCTCGTCGTTCGGGATGAGCGAGCTCGAGCCGTCGGACTCACCCGGGGGCTTGACCCAGACGTAGGCGTCGATGCCCGACTCGGGCGCGGCCTTGGGACGCTCGCCGAGGCCAGCACCGTCCTGGTTGCACCAGTTACCGGCGTGGTACCGGCGGTCGATCCGGCCACCGTTGACGTAGGCGTCCACGCTCGTGGTCGGGCCGGGGCCCGTGGGCCGGTTGGCGCCACCCCAGCCGTTACGCGAGGTGTCGATCAGCATGCCGATGTTGGACGGGAAGCCGACCGAGACCAGCTTCTGCCGGAACGCCTGGGCGAACGACAGCTCGTCCACGTACTGGTTCCAGTCGATCCACTTGGACTGCCGGACGGTCTGCCCGTTCACCGAGTCGGTGATCTTGACGTACGGCTCCTGCAGCGCGGAGTAGTTCGCCGTGTCGGTGATGAACCCGGTGACGTTGTTCACGGTGCTGCCGGAGGCCGTGGCCGCCGTCTTCAGGATGTCGGCGACCGGGCCGAAGTTGCTGTCCCAGCCGATCCAGCCGTGGTGCGCGGCGTCGATGTAGTTGTACACGTTGCTGATCGCACCGAGCTTGGCCAGGGCGTAGCCGACGCCGTTCACGTACGCGCCGTTCGCCTTCACCGTGTCACACATCGCCGTGCCGCCCGGCTGCCCCGAGGTGTTGGTGACGATGTTGGGCAGCGAGTCGATCTCGATGATGTTGACGATGCGCAGGCTCTTGTACTTCGCGTCGGCCTGGATCGCGGCGATCGCGTCGATGTACTCGGACTTGTACCGGGGCAGCTCGTCCGGACCCAGCTCACCGTTCGAGGACAGCGCCGAGCAGTCCCGGCCGGGCAGGTCGTAGACGACGAACTGGATGTAGCCGGCGCCCTGAGCGAGCGCGGCGTCCAGGTGGGCCCGAACGCCCATGGAGCCGTTGGAGCTGCTGTCCGGGGTGCCTTCGATGGCCGCGATGCGGTCCAGCCAGACGGCGGTGGGGTTGTTGGAGACCCGGTTACCGCCGGAGACCGACTCGGCCTTGGCCTTCCACTCGGGGTTCACGTAGCCCTTCACCCCGGCGTACGGGTTGTCCACCTTGGGACCACCCGTGGGGTTACCCGTCGGACCACCCGTGGGGCTGCTGGTCGGACCGCCCGTCGGGCTGCTGGTCGGACCGCCCGTGGGGCTGCTGGTCGGACCACCGGTCGGGCTGCTGGTCGGACCACCGGTCGGGCCGGTGGTGCCGGTGCAGGTGACCCCGTTGAGGGTGAACGACGTCGGCTTCGGGTTGCTGCCGCTCCAGGCGCCGTTGAACCCGATCGTGGTCGAGGCGCCGGTGCCGAGCGAACCGTTGTACCCCAGGCTCGCCGCGGTCACCTGCTGCCCGCTCTGGGTGAAGGTCGCCGACCAACCGTTCTGAACCTTCTGGCCGGAGTTGCCGAAGGTCCACTTCAGGTTCCAGCTGCTGACCGCGTCACCGAGGTTCTTGATCGTGATGTTGGCCGTGAAACCGCTGGGCCACTCGCTAGTGGTGTATTGGACGTCGCACCCGGTCGCAGCCTGCGCCATGGTGGCCGGTAGGGCCACCATGCCGCCGGCGACCAGTGCGCCGACACTCGCCAGTACGGCGCCCTTGCGCCGACCGGTGAGCCTGTTCCAAGCGTCCATTTCTAAGAATCTCCTTGGGCAGCCCGGGCCGAAGCCCGGCACGGCGACTCGTTTTGTCGGTCCGAAGGGGGTCGGACCGTCGGTGCCGCTAGGGGGATCTGTCTCGCCCGGCCCGGACGGGCGTGCTGGACGCGCCGGCGGCCGCCGGTGG
This sequence comes from Plantactinospora sp. A48, assembly GCF_055793945.1. Lineage (NCBI taxonomy): Bacteria > Bacillati > Actinomycetota > Actinomycetes > Micromonosporales > Micromonosporaceae > Plantactinospora > Plantactinospora sp. A48. Next base: position 2,151 of record NZ_JBTIXF010000019.1, read on the forward strand.
TCCGTCGAACGACGCCGGTCGGTTTTCACCGACTGCCCTCAGCGTCGATTGTGCCCACCCCCCGGAAGCCCGGGGGGCTGCTCGAATTCTTGCATGGGAGCGCTTCCATGACAACGACGTCCGCCTATTTTGTGCGCCCGAAGTGACCGCTCCCGAAACCGTGGCGTAACCAGCCGTACCCCGATGGCAGGTTTCCGGCCGGTAACAGGCTACAGGTTACCTCGCTCAGTGGCCCTGGTCGATCTTTCCGGCCACGCTCGGCCCGGAACCCACCTGACCAGCCACGACAGCGGCCATCCCGGGTCGGATCCCCACACCGGGAGGGCTTCCCTGGTCGCTGGCCGCCCGGTGCCGGGCCGCTCGGTGCCGGGCCGCCCGGTGCCGGAGCCGGCTCGATCCGGGGGTGCCACCCCACGGCGCCCGTCGTGCCGAGGCAGGACACCCCGACCGGGTGAACCGGCACCCAGACCGACCCGTACCGGGCCGGCAAGGCCGGGACGGGTACGGCCCGGTGGCTTCCTCCCGACGCGGTCGCTTCCCGGCGCTCGGGCCGGTTTTCCACGGTTCGGCCGGTTTTCCGTGCCGGGGTCGCTTCTCCGTGGCGGGGTCGCTTCGCCGCGGTGGGGTCCCTTCTCCGCGGCCGGGTCGCTTCCCGTCGCACCGGCTGTTTTTCCCGTGACCCGGCCGCTTCCCGGCGACAAGGCCGAATCGGCTCGGCCGGGTGGGTAGCACGGCAAGCACCGCAGCGGTGACTAAAACGATGAACACCCATAAACACGATAAAAGCTCGCAAACAAGTTAGCTTCGGTCTTGTGCCCGACTTCCGTCGGGACAGAAGGAAGAAGCGGAAGGAAGTGACCAGGAGTCATGGCCAAGAAGTTCCTCGGCAAGATCGTCGCTGGTGCCGCCCTCGGTGGCGCCAGCCTGCTGGTCGGTGCTCCGGGCATCGCGCTCGCCGACGGCGGGCCGACACAGGATCACTCGACGTCAGGCCACGTGTTCACCGACCCCAGGATCGCCAAGCCGGGTGAGCGGGTGACCATCGGGGAGGTCTGCTCGACGCCGCAGCAGGAGCCACGTGTGTGGTCCGAACTCACCGGTTCACTGCTGCTGCGCCCGGCATCGTCCATCGGCCATCGGATGGGTGAGCCGTCCGGGGCCCCCGGTGGCGGTGCTCCGGGCGGTGCACCGGACGCCGACGCTGCCGGTCACAGCGCCCCCGGTGGCGGCGCTCCGGGTGGCGGTGCCCCCGGTGGCGGTTCACCGAGTGCCGGGCCGGAGTCCGGGCATGGTGGTGGCCTGCTCGCCGATGGCGGCGAGTCGCACGGCACCGACCCGCGCGGCGAGCACAAGCCCGGCGGAGACCCGCGCGCCGAAGAGTCGCACAGCACGGCTCCGCGCGACGAAGAGTCGCACAGCACGGCTCCGCGCGACGAGGAGTCGCCCGGCACCGACCCCGGCAGCGAGGAGTCGCCCAGCGCCGCCCCTCGCGGCGAGGAGTCGCCCGGGACCGACCCGCGGAGCGAGCACAAGCCCGGCAAGGACCAGCTTGGTGGTGACGAGTCCAGCGAAGAGGCCCGTGGCGAGGAGTCGCACGGCACCGACCCGCGCGACGAGGAGTCGTACGGTGCGGAGTCGCGCGGCGAAGAGGGCCACTCCGTCTACCTCACCGAGTACCGGATCAGCCCGACCGCTCGACCCGGGGTCTACGAGCTGCACGGGAGCTGCGGCGAGGGGAAGCTGATCGTGGCACCGGCAGGCTCGGTCGACGGTGGTGACGGCGGCGCCATGGTGAACAAGGGGCTGGCCACCGGTGGAGCGGGGGCGCTCGCCGCCGCTGCCATCACGGGTGTGGCCCTGCTTCGGCGGCGTCGGACCGATGGCACGATCGCCTGATACTGCGAGGCGGGCGACCGGCGGTCGCCGCGGATCACCGCGGCGCACCGCCGGCATCGCCCTCGGCGCGATCCTCGCCCTGATGTTCGTCGCCGGCGCCGGAATGCTCGCCGCAGCGTTCACGGTCGCCCTCGTGACGCCGCCGCAGCCGGCGGCTCAGCTCGCCCCCGCCGAGGTCGGCGCAGCGCCCAGGGCGAGCACGGGGTCGGGCCGTACGGTCGGGGTGGCGCTCGCCCGTTCGGTGCCCACCCGGCTCACCATTCCACGCATCGGCGTGGACACCGACCTGCTGTCGCTCGGGGTCAACAAGGACAACACCGTCCAGGTGCCCGACGTGAAGACCCAGCCGAGAAAGGCCGGGTGGTACCGGTTGGGCGCCAGCCCCGGCGAGGTCGGCACCGCGGTCATCGTGGGACACGTCGACACCCGGCAGATCGGTCCGGCCGTCTTCTACAAGCTGGGCTCGCTCCGGCCGGGCGACCTCGTCAAGGTCACCCGCTCGGACCGGAAGGTGGTCACCTTCAGGGTGGACGCGGTCGGGTCGTACCCGAAGAAGTCCTTTCCCACCGACCTGGTCTACGCGCCGTCGGACCGGGCCAGCCTGCGCCTGGTCACCTGCGGGGGCACGTTCGACAGCAAGACCCGCAACTACCAGAACAACATCGTCGCGTTCGCCACCGCCGTCTCGGCCCGCTGAGCCGGCTGGGCCGGCTGGGCCGGCTCGGCCGGCTCGGCCGGCTGGGCTGGCTCGGCCGGCTGGGCTGGCTCGGCTGGCTGGGCTGGCTCGGTGGGTACCGGGCGTTAAGAAGGGCCCCTTGCTATACGAAAAGCGATAACAAGGGGCCCTTCCTCTCAGCCTTCCAAGCTCAGCTGGCCGACGAGGTGCGGACCAGGGTACGGATCTGACGCAGCAGCACGGAGAGGGCCGCCAGGTCGGCCCGGGACTCGTCGAAGTCGCCCATCGCCTTGCGAGCCCGGCCGATCGACACCCGGTTGGACTGCTCCCAGGCGTGTACCCGCTCGTCCGGGTCGGCCGCGTCCGGCGTGGATCCGAGCACCTCGGCGGTCAGCGCCGCGAGGGCGGCGTACAGGTCGTACCGCAGCGCCATCCGGGCGAGCGTCTGCCACCGGTCCTCGCGGGGCAGCAGGGAGATCTTCGACAGCAGCGCGTCGACCCGGAACCGGTCGGAGAGCACGAAGTAGACCGACGCGACCTCCTCCACCTCCCGGCCGGTGGTCGCCGCCGTCTCCACCACGTCGAGCAGGCCGAAGCTGTACATCAGCCGGGTGACCCGGTCGGCCAGTTCGGGCGGCAGTCCCTTGCCGACCAGCGTCTTGATGTAGTCGCCCAGCGCCTCCTGCTCGCTGCCGTAGAACAGGTCGTGCAGTTGCGGCAGCAGCCGGGCCACGCCGTCGCGCAGCCGGGCGGTCTCGCCGGGTACGTCCAGCGGGGAACGCCGGTTGGTGACCAGCCAGCGGACGGCCCGGTCGAGCAGCCGCCGGGTGTCCAGGTAGACGGCGGTCTGCACGTCGGTCGGGACCCGGTTGTCCAGCTCCTCGATCTGCGCCCACACCCGGTCCAGCCCGAACACGTCCCGGACCACCATGTACGCCCGGATCACGTCGGCCGCGGTGGCCGCGGTCTCCTCCATCACCCGGTAGATGAACGAGATGCCGCCCCGGTTGACCGCCTCGTTGACCAGCACCGTGGTGACGATCTCCCGGCGCAGCCGGTGTCCGGCCATCAGGCCGGCGTACCGCTCGCGCAGCGGGGTCGGGAAGTAGTTGGCCAGCACCCCGGCCGTCCACTCCTCGTCCGCGATCCCGTCGCTGAGGATCTCCCGCTCCAGGCTGATCTTGACGTACGACAGCAGCACGGCGAACTCGGGCGGGGTGAGCCCGGAGTCGGTGCGGGCCGCCAGCTCGTCGTCCGGCGGCAGTGCCTCCAGTTCGCGGTTGAGCTGGCCGGACCGTTCGAGGTCGACGATCATGCGCCGGTGTACCGGCAGCAGCGACGCGGCCTGGGCCTGGGCCATGCCCAGCGCCCGGGCCTGGTCGTAGTTGTCCCGCAGCACCAGCTCAGCGACCTCGTCGGTCATCTGGGCCAGCAGCTCGTCCCGCTGTGGCAGCGCCAGTTCGCCCTCGGCGAGCGCGTCGTGCAGCAGGATCTTGATGTTGACCTCGTGGTCCGAGCAGTCCACCCCGGCCGCGTTGTCGATGAAGTCGGTGTAGATCCGGCCCCCGTTGGTGGCGTACTCGATCCGGCCGACCTGGGTGAAGCCCAGGTTGCCGCCCTCACCGGCCACCTTGCACCGCAGGTTCTTGCCGTCCACCCGGATCGCGTCGTTGGACTTGTCGCCGACCTCGGCGTTGGACTGGGTGGACGCCTTGACGTAGGTGCCGATGCCGCCGTTCCAGAACAGGTCGACCGGTGCCGTGAGGATCGCCTTCATCAGCTCCGGCGGGGACATCAGTTCCACGTCGTCGTCGAGGCCGAGCGCCGTCCGCACCTGCGGTGAGATCGGCACCGACTTCACCGTACGCGGGAAGATGCCACCGCCTTCGGAGATCAGTTCGGCGTTGTAGTCGGCCCACGACGAGCGCGGCAGGTCGAACAACCGGCGGCGCTCGGCGTACGAGCTGGCCGCGTCCGGGGTCGGGTCCAGGAAGATGTGCCGGTGGTCGAAGGCGGCCACCAGCCGGATGTGCTCGGACAGCAGCATCCCGTTGCCGAACACGTCGCCGGACATGTCACCGACGCCGACGACCGTGAACTCCTCGCTCTGGGTGTCCACGCCCATGTCCCGGAAGTGCCGCTTGACCGACTCCCACGCGCCCCGGGCGGTGATGCCCATCTTCTTGTGGTCGTAGCCGGCGGAGCCACCGGAGGCGAAGGCGTCACCCAGCCAGAAGTCCTTCGAGGTGGAGATCTCGTTGGCGATGTCGGAGAAGCTCGCCGTGCCCTTGTCGGCCGCCACCACCAGGTACGGGTCGTCGCCGTCGTGCCGCACCACGTCGGCCGGCGGGACGATCCGGCCACCGGAGATGTTGTCGGTGACGTCCAGCAGCGCCGAGACGAACTCCTGGTAGCAGACCACCGCCTCGTCCCGGTCGCCCGGCTTCTGCTTCAGCACGAAGCCACCCTTGGCGCCCACCGGCACGATCACGGCGTTCTTCACCATCTGCGCCTTGACCAGGCCCAGCACCTCGGTGCGGAAGTCCTCCCGCCGGTCCGACCAGCGCAGCCCGCCGCGGGCCACCGACCCGAACCGCAGGTGTACGCCCTCGAAGCGGGGCGAGTAGACGAAGATCTCGTACTTGGGCCGGGGCGCCGGCAGCTCCGGTATCGCCTGCGGGTCCAGCTTGAAGGCCACGTACGGCTTCGGCCGCCCGTCGGCCCGGCGCTGGTAGATGCTGGTCCGCAGGGTGGCCCGGATCAGCGTCAGGTACGAGCGCAGGATCCGGTCCTGGTCCAGGCTCGCCACCTCGTCGAGCTGCTCGGTGATCCGCTCCGCCAGCTCCCGGCTGCGCTGCTCCCGGTCGGCGTCGTCCAGGTCGACGGCGGGCGAGAACCGCGTCTCGAACAGCTGCACCAGCAACCCGGCCAGCTCGGGATAGGCGATGAAGGTGGACTCCATGTACTCCTGGGAGAACACCGTCCCGGCCTGCCGCAGGTACTTCGCGTACGCCCGCAGCACCACCACCTGGCGCCAGGTCAGCCCGGCGCGCAGCACCAGTTCGTTGAAACCGTCGATCTCCGCCTCGCCTCGCCAGGTGGCGGAGAAGGCGTTCTCCATGTTCGGGCGCACCTCGACGAGGTCCCGGGCGCCGTCGGGCAGTTGCAGGCCGAAGTCGTACAGCCAGATCCGCCCGTCGATCCGGTCCACCTGGTACGGGTGTTCGTCGACCACCCGTACGCCGAGGGAGTGCAGCACCGGCAGGACCGCCGACAGGATCATCGGCTCGCCGTACCGGTAGACCTTGAACCGGACGTCCATCGCGTCCGGCCGGTCCACGTGCTGCTTGCGGAACAGGTGCATCTCAAGCTGGCCCGGTTCCTCCAGCAGCTCCAGCTTGGCCAGGTCCTTCATCGCCTCGTACGGCGTGTGCCCGTCCTTGTAGCCCTCGGGGAACGCGTCGGCGTACCGGATGAACAGGTGCTTGGCCTGCTCGTCGCCGAGCTTGCGCTCCAACACCAGCCGGTAGTCGTCGTCCCACAACCGGGTGGCGTCGGCCAGTTCCTCGGCCAGGTTGTCGGCGTCGACCTCGCCCGGCGGGTTGCCCGGATCGGTCCGGACGATGAAGTGGACCCGGGCCAGCATGGACTCGGTGACCCGGGTGGTGTAGTCGACACCGACCCCGTTCAGCCGGCGCAGCAGGATCTCCTGCATCCGCAGCCGGTTCTGGGTGGTGAACCGGTCCCGGGGCAGGTAGATCAGGCAGGAGATGAACCGGCCGTAGCCGTCCCGGCGCAGGAACACCCGCAGCTGGCGGCGGCCCGCCATCCGCAGCACGCCGATGACCGCGTGGTAGAGGTCGTCGGTCTTGATCTGGAACAGCTCGTCCCGGGGGTAGGTCTCCAGGATCTGCAACAGGTCCTTGCCGGAGTGGCTGCGCGGGCTCAGCCCGGAGCGTTCCAGCACCTCGGCCACCTTGCGGCGGACCACGGGCAGTTCCCGGACGCTGGTCCGGTAGGCCGCCGTGGAGAACAGGCCGAGGAACCGTCGCTCCCCGACCACCTCGCCGGCGTCGTTGAATATCTTGAAGCCGATGTAGTCCAGATAGGCCGATCGGTGCACGGTGGCCCGGGAGTTGGCCTTGGTGATGATGAGCAGGCGCTTCTCCAGCACCTTCTCGTGCGCCTCCGGGGGCAGCGAGGACAGCGACCGTGGCTGCGTCGAATCCTGCCGCAGGATGCCCAGGCCGGTGCCGAGCACCGCCTCCAGGGCCCGCTCCCCGGTGCCGGTCCCGGCTTCGCTCGCGGCGTCGGGACTCGGCGGTCCACCCCCCGCATTCGCCGGGACCTCGACCAGGCGGTACTCGCGGTAGCCCAGGAAGGTGAAGTGTTCGTGGGCCAGCCAGCGCAGCAGTTCGACCGAGTCGGTGATGTCCTTCTCCGGCACCGGCGGCCGGGAGTCCGAGGTACGCGCCGCGGCGAGGTCGTCGGCCAGGGACAGCGCCCGCTGTCGCATCTTCGGCCAGTCCTCGACGGCCTCCCGAACGTCGGTCAGCACCCGTTGCATCTCGCGGCGCAACCGTTCCCGGGCCGTCGCGTCGCGGATCGGGTCGATCTCCACCCGCATCCAGCTCTCGACGATGTCGCCGTCGATCGCGTCGTCGGGCTCCACGTCCGCGGCCACCTCGGTGAGCTTGCCGAGCGGTTCGCGGCGCACCACGACCAGCGGATGCACCAGCATGTGCACGTCCAGGTGCTGCGCCGTGAGCAGGGCGGTCACCGAGTCGACCAGGAACGGCATGTCGTCGGTGACGATCTCGACGACCGTGTGCTGCTGCTCCGGGGCGGGTTCGTGGATGCGCAGTTTCAGCTCGCCCGGTACGCGCTGTTCGGCGAGGTCCCGGTGCTCCCGGGCGGCGTCCAGCATCTCCTGCGGGGTGAACCCGATCAGCTCCTCGTCGGGTGCGAACCGCCAGAACCGGTCCACCAGGGTGGCCGCGTCCTGATCCTCGCCGGCCAACGCCACGGCCTGGGCGACCAGCCGTTCCGCGTTGGGAACCGGTTCGTCGAGGTCGGAGTCCTCGACGTCGTCGGCCAGCGCGCCCGGCGGCAGCCCCAGGTCGTACAGCGTGTCGACGCTCGCCCCGGACACCCCCGAGACCCTGTTGTCCAGTCGGGAACTCGTGCCGGTCACGGTCACCGCGTCGCTGTCGGTCGCCGTGTCGAAGCTGTCTTCCGGATCCGCCTCAACCCTTCGAAGATCGGGTCCCGGTTTCGTCGCCGGACGCCGGTCCATGCGTGCCACTCCCCTCGACCCACGGCGATGTGGGTCACTCGCGGCCCAGCCTATGCCTGCCCGGTCCCGCCTCAACCGGGTGGCCCGGGGCGGGCGTGGCGCCCCGAATTCGTGACCGATCGCCTGCCGAGTCGCCTGTCGAACCGCCTGTCGAGTCGCCTGTCGAGCCGCTGAAGGCCACGCGCTGAGTACCCCGACTGAACCCGACATCACACCTGCCCCTCGCCGTGTTGTGATCCTGCCCACGCGGTCAGGGACGGACCGGGTAGCCGCTCCGTACTACCGTCGGCACGGCCGGCCATGTCCGGCAGCAGACCCGCCACATCCAGCCGAAATCCGCCAGATGCGCCGGGAGAAGTGCCGTCTGCCCGAAGAGGTGACCCGATGCCCCCGTCGTACCCGATCCGTTCCCGCCGCCCGATCCTCCGGCGGCTGCTGGCGGGGCTGGCCGGCCTGACCCTGCTGGTGGGTTCCGCGACCGGGTGCGGCAGCGGGAACGGACCGGAGAAGGCGGTGGACACCTTCCTCGCCGCCTGGCGGGACGGCACCCTGGACCGGCTGGCCTTCATCGACCCGACCGGGCGGAAACTGCCGGCCCGGGACGTGGCGGCCGAACTCAAGCAGCTTTCCGGCGATCTGGCCGGCACCGTCCCGGCGCTGCACCGGCAGGGCCGGACCACCGAGACGGAGGGCCTCGCCACCAGCACGGTCGAGGTGGACTGGACGTTGCCCGGTGGCGCCCGCTGGACGTACCCGACGACCGTGCGGGCCCGCAAGGGCGCCGACGACGCCTGGCAGATCATCTGGGAGCCCAAGGTCCTCCAGGCGGAACTCACCAAGGGCGACCAACTGGCCGTGAGCCGGCAGCCGGCCGCCCGCGCGGCGGTGCTGGACGCGGCCGGCCAACCGATCGTGACCGCCCGGCCGGTGGTCCTGGTCGGGGTGGATCCCGGCCAGGTGACGAACGTCGACGACCTGGTCAGGAAGCTCGACGGGGCGTTCCGGGCCATCCGGCCGCCGATCACCCCCGCCATCGACCTCGGCGACCTGCCGGAGCGGATCCGGGCCGGCAAACCCGGCAGCCGGGTCGAGGTGGTCACCCTGCGCAAGGACGCCTACGAGCAGATCCGGTCCCGCATCCAGCCCCTGGCCGGAACGGTCTTCCGGACCGAGCAGCGGGACCTCGCGCCGAGCCGCGAATTCGGCCGGGCCCTGATCGGCTCCGTGGACGACGTGCAGAAGCAGGACATCGACGCGGACCCCGCCACCTACGGCCGGGGCGACCGGGTGGGTCACGGCGGCATCGAGGGCGCGTACGACAAGCAGTTGCGGGGCACGCCCGGGGCGAGCGTGCAGATCATGCGGACGGATCCGGAGGGTTCGGTCCGGCCGGTGACCGAGGTGTTCCGCCAGGAACCGCGGGCCGGTGACCCGCTCAGGACCCACCTGGACACCTCGACCCAGATCGCCGCGGACACCGCGCTCGGCACCGACCCCAGGCACCGCACCGCCCTGGTGGCCATGCGGATCAGTGACGGTTCCATCCTGGCCGCCGCGAACGGTCCCGGCGCCGCCGGCGAGAACCTCGCCTTCACCGCGCAGGTGCCGCCCGGGTCCACCTTCAAGATGGTCAGCGCGCTCGGCCTGCTGGACGCCGACGCCGTACGGGCCGACACGCCGGTGGACTGCCCGAAGACGTACGAGGTCGAGGGTCGACCGTTCAAGAACTCGGACTTCTTCGAGCTGGGTCAGGTGCCGTTCCGGACCGACTTCGCCAAGTCCTGCAACACGGCGTTCGCCGCGCTCGCGTCCAAGCTCGGCGCCGACGGGCTGGCCGCCGCGGGACGCACCCTCGGGCTCGAGGGCGACTGGCGGGTCGGCGTCGAGGCGTACACCGGGAAGATCTCCACCGGCGGCCCGGCGGTGGAACGGGCCGCCGCGACCATCGGTCAGGGCACCACGCTGGTCAGCCCGTTGGCCATGGCCGCCGCCACCGCGGCCGTCGCCCGGGGGCAGTGGCGGCAGCCGGTCCTGGTCGACCCGACGCCCTCGACGGCGTCGCCCGGACCGCAGCTCAAGCCCGGCTCGGTCGAGCCGCTGCGGGCGATGATGCGCGAGGTCGTGACCGCCGGTACGGCCACCGCGCTGGCCAAGGTCCCGGGCGAGCCGGTGTACGGCAAGACCGGAACCGCCGAGTACGACAACAACCCGGCACACACGCACGCCTGGTTCGTCGGCTGGCAGGGCGACATCGCCTTCGCGGTCTTCGTGGAGCAGGGCGGATCGAGCACCACCAGCGCCGTACCCATCGCCGACAGGTTCCTGCGCGGCCTGGCCGCGAAACGCTGAACCCTGCGCGGCCCGGCCGCGAAACGCTGAGCCTGGACCGAACTGTCACCACCGGCAGGTATGCCGGGGACACCAGCGGGTACGCGCCGCCCAGTCAAGGGTCGCGTTGGTGTGACAGGTGACAGGTGACAGGAAGGCAGCCAGATGAGTCAACCGCAGAGCGCGGAACGGTCGACCGGGCAGCAGAAGGTACAGGCGACTCGGGAGCAGACAACTCAGGTCGCCCGGAACGCGACCCAGGCGGGTCGCGACGTAACCCATAACGCGGTCGGCCAGGGTAAGGAGACCATCGCCGAAACCCGCCGGCAGGCGCACAACCTGATGGACCGGACCTCCGCACAACTGATGGAGCAGGCTGACGCGCAGCAGAAGCGGGCCGCCGCGCGGCTGCGCACGCTCGGTGACGAGCTGGCGTCGATGTCGAGTCGGGACCAGCAGCCGGGGATGGCCGGTGACCTGACCCGGCAGGCCGCGGACCAGGCCCATCGGGTGGCCGACTGGCTCGACCAGCGACAGCCCGGGGCGGTACTGGAGGAGGTCCGTGACTTCGCCCGCCGTAGTCCCGGCGTGTTCCTGGCCGGCGCGGCGGTGGCCGGGATGCTGGCCGGCCGGCTCACCAGAAACCTGGCCGCCAGCGACGGCACCGGTTCAGGCGACGGCACCGGTTCAGGCGACGGCACCGGTTCAGGCGACGGCACCGGTTCAGGCGACGGCACCGGCTCGGGCGATGGCGACGGTTCCAGCGGCGACGGTCGGACCCAGCCGCCTTCCGGGGCGCGGCAGATGCCCGGGGGGTCGCGTTGAGCGCGGTGTCGCGGGGTCGGATGGAAGCCCCGGTCGACCGGTCCCAGCAGTCGATCGGCGAATTGCTCAGCGACGTCACCCGCGACATGTCGATGCTGGTCCGGCAGGAGGTCAAGCTCGCCAAGGCGGAGGTACGCCAGGAGGCGAAGACGACCGGAAAGGCCGCCGGCATGTTCGGCGGCGCCGCCCTGGCCGGATTCATGGTGGTGCTGTTCCTGTCGTACGCCGCGTGGTGGGGGCTGGCGAACGTGATCGACCAGGGCTGGGCGGCCCTCGTGGTCGCCGGGGTGTGGGCCCTGGGCGGCGCCGTGCTGTTCGCCGTGGCGCGCAGCCGGTGGCGGCAGGTCAGGTTCGGCGTACCGCAGACCACCGAGACCGCCCGGCAGATTCCCGGGGCCGCCATGGGCCGCCAGACCGGCGCAGACCACCGGACCGACGGCGACGGCCACCGGTAGATCAGTCCACCGGACCCGACGGCGAGGGCCGCCGGTAGATCAGTCCACCGGATCGACGAGGACGGCCGCCGGTAGATCAGACCACCGGACCCGACGGCGAGGGCCGCCGGTAGATCAGTGAGGAGTGGCGCGATGACCGAACCAGATGAGATTCGACGCGACATCGAACGCACCCGGAACGAGCTGAGTGGAAACGTGGACGCCCTGGGCAACAGGGTCGACCCACGGCGGGTGGCCGGCGACAAGATGAATCAGGCACGCGGCCGGATGACGGCGTTCAAGGACCGGATGATGGGTACCGCGGCCGGCGACGGGGACGGTCGGGCGAGAATGTCCTCGGCGACCCACCAGGCCGGTTCCTCGATGCGGGAGGCCGCCGGTTCCGTCCAGCACAGAGCCAGTTCCATGGCGGACACGGCCCGGGAGAAGGCTGGGCACACCGGGCACGCGCAGCGGGAACGGATCCAGGGCAGCCCGCTCGCCGCCGGTCTGGTCGCCTTCGGTCTGGGCGTACTCGTCTCCTCGCTGCTGCCGCCCTCCGGCCGCGAGCAACAGCTCGCCGCCCGGGCCAAGGGCAAGTTCGGGGAGCACTCCGACGAGATCAAGCAACAGCTCAGCGGCGCCGCCCACCAGGTACAGGACAATCTGCGCCAACCGGCGCAGGAGGCCGCCGGCCAGGTGCGGTCCCGCGCCGCCGAGGGCGCCTCGACGGTACGGGAACAGGGCCGGTCAACCGCTCAGGACGTACGCGGCCAGGCAACCGAGGCCCAGGCGAACATCCGGCGCGGCTGACGCTGGTCCTCGCGCCCGGGTGATCGCCTGGCCTGGGCCGGCGTGCCAGCCGGCCCACCGGTGTTCAGCGCCGACGGCCGGCCGACACCCAGGACCGGCCGATGGGCACGAAGCCACGATCGGCCGATGGGCACGGAGTCACGATCGGCCGATGGGCACGGAGTCTGGTCGACGACCTGGCCGGCGGCGGTACCCGCTCAGCATCAGCCGACCGGGACCCGGGATCTCGGTAGCGTCCGTCACGACTGCGGATCTCAGCATCTTCGGTGGTAGGCGTTGCGGCGTGGCCGCCGGGTCGGGTCGATCCATGCTGGAGGCAAGAATTCGGGGAGTCCGTCCAGGGCCATCCGGACGGACCAGCCGTCGTGATGCACGACCCGGTGGTGGTATGCACACAACAAGACACCGTTGCCGACACTTGTCTCGCCCCCGGCCGACCAATGCTTGATGTGGTGGCCCTGGGTCCAGCTCGGAGGCCGGTCGCAGCCGGGGAAGGCGCAGCCTCCGTCGCGGACGATCAGGGCACGGCGGATCGGCCCGGTGAACAGCCGTCGCTGCCGGCCCACGTCAAGGACCTGGCCCTGCCCGTCCAGGACGGCCGGCAGGATCCGCGCGTCACAGGCGAGCCGGCGTACCGCCTCCGCCGACAGCGCCGCGCCGGTATCCAACATGCCGGCCCCGAGCCGACCGGCCAGGGCGGTGAACGACGTGGTCACGACGACCTGGGTCGGTTCACCACCGCTGCCCGGCAGCTCTCCCGCGTGCAGGGCCAGCCGGCACAGATCGGCCAGGGCATCATGGCGGCGCTGGCCGGGACTGCGGCCGTCGACCCGAGCAGGCTCGCGGTCGCCAGCCGACGACTCGGAGCCACCGTTGGGCCCGGAGCCACCGTTGGACCCGGAGCCAGAGCTGAGGTCAGAACCGAGAGCGGTACCAGGACCGAGACCGGGAGCCGAAGCGGTGCCGGGGCTGCCGGTCGGCTCCGCCATGGTCTGGCGGGCCGGTCGGGCGAGCGGGTCCAGGGCGGCCCGCAGCAGCGCACCCGTTTCGACATCTAGAAGGCCGGACAGCCGTATCCGTCCGTCTCCCGTGGGCGACAGGTTGAGATAGCGGTCCCGCTGAGCCGCCGCGTCCGCGGCTTCCAGCCCTCGCCGCTGCGCGTCCTCGGCGACCTGGGGCGCCACATGCTCCAGGATCCGGTCGGAGAGCTTACGAAGCCCCTCGGGATCGAACTCGCTCGCCCAGTCGAGGAGGATCCCGACCGCCTTGTCCGCCGCCACCGCACCAGCCTCACGGTCGACCGTCGAGACCACCCGCCAGATCACTCGCGCCTGGTCGATCGACACCCGGCCCGCCGTCACGGCATCGCGCAGGAGGGCCGGGCCGGATTCGAGCCGGGCCGCGTCCTCCGCCAGGGCCCGGGCCGCACCTCCGGACATCCGCAGCCGCTGTCGAAGCCAGGCGACGGTCGAGGTCGCGCCCTGCTCCCGCGCCAGCCCGGTGCTGTCCGACCGGTGGACCAGGCTCAGCACCAGCGCTGTCGTCTTGCGCTGGGCCGCCAACGCGGCGTCCAGGGCATCGAGCAGGTCAGGCCCGTCGAGCGACCACACCGGCGCGTCGAGGCAGTCGTCGACCGCCTCATGAACCCGTGCCAGCGCCTCCCGCATGACGACAGATTCGCACGTGCGTACGACCGAAACACCGGTCGCGATGATCGGCCCGACGACATACGCGCCAAGGAACAGACCCGACCAGAGCCGACATTTCGGCGTGAGGCGTACCGCACCGAGTACGAGAAATCAGGCACCACACGATGGCAGAGACCGCGGTCAGGCATCACACGAGAGCGCGGCAGGCATTGGTCGGTGGTGACGGGCGGCAGACGATCCGTGGTCCTGGGACGGGTGCCGGGCGAACTGGGCGGGACGAACGGTCAGGCGATGCCTCTGGCGGATGGGGAGTCCTCGACATCCTCGGGGTCGCGTACCTCGGATTCGTCCTGATCGGTGACCGGCGACCGGCGCAACCGGCCCGGTCCGGCCGTTGGCGGCGGGCCCACCGCATCCGCCGGCCGGGCCCCCAACCCGGTTCCGCCGCCCCGGAGACCGAGCCAGTCCTCGTCCCGGTCCCGGCGCAGCGCCCGGGGAACCCCGACGCCGTCCTCAGGATCCTTCCGGTCCCGACGCAGCCCGCCGACCCGGCCCGCGCCGATGGTGCCGCCGTCGCCGTCGCCGCGGCCCGCCACCGGGGTACGGCGGTCACGAAGGGCCCCGGCCCGGTCCGCCGGGACGGCGGCGGGAGCAGCCCGGGGGCCGGGTGCGGGAGCAGCCCGGGGGCCGGGTGCGGCCGGCGGCCGGGCCGGTGGCTCGGCCAGACCGGTGGCCTCGGCTGGGCGTTCGGCATCGAGGTGTGCGACATCGGGGCGCGCGGCACCGCCCGAGACGACCGGACCCACCGGGAAAACCAGACCAGCCAGACCATCGCCCACCCCCGGACCGGTCCGCGCAGCACCAGCACCAGCACCAGCACCAGCACCAGCACCAGCACCAGCACCAGCACCAGCACCAGCACCAGCACCAGCACCAGCACCAGCACCAGTGAATCCGCCAACCGGAGCGTCGTCCACCCGGGGATCGGCCCGCTCGGCGGCGCCGGCAGAACCACCGGAGCCGGGGCGCAGGCCGGGATCGGGGTGGGCGACCGGGGCCAGGCCGGCGACCAGGGTGTTCACGATCTCCGCGGCGTACGTCCCGTCCGGGTCGTAGTCCGGGTCGAAGACGGTGATCTCGACGCCCAGGCAGTGCGGGGTGTCCACCAGCCCGGCGAGCAGCAGTTCCAGCTCGGGGAAGGCGATGCCGCCGGGGTCGGGCGCGTCGACCGCCGGCATCACGGCCGGATCCAGCACGTCGACGTCCACGTGTACCCAGTAGCCGGCGCAGTCCGACAACTCCTCGTGGGCCCACTGAGCCGTCCGGGCGGGACCCTCCGCACGCAGTTGCGGCACCGGCCGGTGCAGGATGCCGGCAGCCTGAAGATCCAGCCGGTACTCGTCCTGGGCCCTGATGCCCAGCACCACCACGTCGATGTCCCGGAAGTACGGCCGGCGGCCCTCGATGGCGGCCAGGTCCGCCTGCCCGCGCCCGGTGACCAGGGCCAGGTCCTCGCCGGCCGCCGCGCCGACGTACGAGGCGTTGCCCGGATGCCGGAAGTCGGAGTGTCCGTCGACGAACACCAGACCGACCCGACCGCCCACCTCCTCGCCCAACCGGTGCATCGCGAGCGCCGAGCCGAGCAGGATCGAGCAGTCACCGCCGAGGATCACCGGGAACTCCCCGGCGTCGATGATGGCGCCGATCCGGTCGGCGAGCGCGACCGAGTATCTCGAGATCGAGCCGGCGTGGCAGACCCCGTCGCCGGGGCGCCAGTCACCCGGGTCGTACCGGGGTGGGGTGAGGCAGCCGGCGTCCCGCGCGCCGAGCCGGGCGAGCAGGCTCTGGTCGCGCAGCGCGCCCGGCGCCTTGGCGCAGCCCGGCACGGCGCTGGGGGTGGGCGGCCGGAGTCCCAGGTTGGAGGGTGCGTCAAGGACCGCGATCCGGCGCATCAAGTTCTCCCGTCCCTGGTCCGGCCGGGCTGCACACCCGCTCTCCTCTACATATCAGAAGAGGGCGCTGGCCAGGGCCCGCCGAGCGGCGGCAACGGCCGGGTCATCCGGTCCGGCGACGCTGAACAACGAGACAAGATGCTGCCGTACCGTCTCCCGGTCGTCGCCGACAGTCCGACGGACCAGGCCGACCAGCCGGGCGTACGCCTGCTCGGCCTGCCCGCTCAGCACCTCGATGTCGGCGGCCAGCAACTGCGCCGGGACGTCGTCGGGGTTGGCCTGCGCGACGGCGAGCGCCTCGCGCGGGTCGACATCCGTGACCCGGCGGGCGAGGCCGACCTGGGCGAGGCCCGCCCCCGCGGCGGCGTCCGCCGGGGTCTCGGCCAGGATCTTCCGGTACGCGCGTTCCGCCGCGTCCAGGTCGCCGGTCATGAGCGCGTCGTCCGCCTCGGCCAGGCGCGGGTCCTCGGGGGCCTCCACGGCGACGCCACCGGCCTTGAGCACGGCACCGATCCACTGCCGCAACTGCGCCTCGGGCACCACTCCGGAGAACGCGTCGAGGGGCTGACCGCCCACCACGGCGTACACCATGGGGATGCCCTGGACCCGGAACATCTGCGCGAGCCGCGGGTTGGCATCCACATCGATCTTGGCCAGCACCCAGGCGCCGGCGCCCTCGGCGGCCAGGCGTTCGAGCACCGGCGAGAGCTGCTTGCAGGGTTCACACCACTCGGCCCAGAAGTCGATCACCACGGGGATGGTCATCGACCGCTCCAGCACCTCGGACTGGAAGGTGGCCTCGGTGACATCCACGACGACGACGCCCCCGCCGCCGTACGGACCGGCTCCCACGGGTCCACCGGCGGCGCCTCCCGCCGGGCCGTCGGCGGCTGTGGCCGGGGCGGGAGCGGGCCGAGCGGCCGGGGTGTTGCTGCGCAACGCGCTCAGGTCTACCGCGCCGCGAGTGAAGATCGACGGGGTGGTACGTGGGTCGCTCATGGTTATCTAGTCTCGCACGCCGCGTCGGCAACGCCGACGACCCCGCAGGGTGCGGTCCACGTCACACCGAGCCGCCGGTCCGGGCCGCCGCAGCCCGGCCCCACGGCACGCCAGGGCACCCCTCCGGAGGCGTTAGGAAGGGCCCCTTCCTATACAAAAAGCGATAAGAAGGTGCCCTTCCTTTCGTCAGAAGCGGGCGGGCTCCCGGTAGACGCCCCACTCGGCACGCAGGGCGTCGCAGATCTCGCCGAGGGTGGCCTCGGCGCGCACCGCGTCGAGCATGGCCGGAATCATGTTCTCGTCGGCCCGGGCCGCCTCGACCATCCGCTTGAGTGCCGCGTCGACCGTGGCGGCGTCCCGGCCGTTCTTGCGCTCGGCCAGCACCCGGCGCTGTTCCAACTCCACCTCGTGCGAGATGCGCAGGATCTCCAGCTCCTTGGCGACCGTGCCGGTGTGGCAGTTCACCCCGACGATCTTCTTGTCGCCCTTCTCCAGCGCCTGCTGGTAGGTGAAGGCCGCCTCGGCGATCTGGCCGGTGAACCAGCCGTCCTCGATGCCACGCAGGATGCCGGAGGTCATCGGGCCGATCCGGTGCGGACCGTCGCCGCCGAGTTGCCGGATCCGGGCGAAGATCTCCTCGGCCTCCGCCTCGATCTTGTCGGTGAGCGCCTCGACGTACCAGGAGCCGCCCAGCGGGTCGGCCACGTTCGTCACCCCGATCTCCTCCATCAGCACCTGCTGGGTACGCAGGGCGATCTCGGCCGAGGAGTCGGTGGGTAGCGCCAGGGTCTCGTCCAGGGCGTTGGTGTGCAGCGAGTTGGTGCCGCCGAGCACGGCCGCGAGCGCCTCCACGGCGGTGCGTACGACGTTGTTGACCGGCTGCTGCGCGGTCAGCGACACCCCCGCGGTCTGGGTGTGGAAGCGCAGCCAGAGGGCCCGCTCGTCGGTGGCGCCGTAGACGTCCCGCAGCCAGCGGGCCCAGATCCGGCGGGCGGCGCGGAACTTGGCGATCTCCTCGAAGAAGTCGACGTGCGAGTCGAAGAAGAAGCTCAGCCCGGGTGCGAAGCGGTTCACGTCCAGGCCCCGCGACAGCCCCAGCTCGACGTAGCCGAAGCCGTCGGCCAGGGTGTACGCCAGCTCCTGCGCGGCGGTCGAACCGGCCTCGCGAATGTGGTAACCGGACACCGACAGCGGCTTGTAGCGGGGGATCTCGTTCGCGCAGTACTCCATCAGGTCACCGATGAGCCGCAGGTGCGGAGCCGGCTCGAACAGCCACTCCTTCTGCGCGATGTACTCCTTGAAGATGTCCGTCTGGAGGGTCCCGTCCAGTTTGGACAGGTCCGCGCCCTGGCGCTCGGCGGCGACCAGGTACATGCAGAACACCGGAACGGCCGGGCCGGAGATGGTCATGCTGGTGGTGACCCCGGCCAGGTCGATGCCGTCGAACAGCGCGGCCATGTCGGCGGCCGAGTCGATGGCCACGCCGCAGTGACCGACCTCGCCGAGCGACTGCGGGTCGTCGGAGTCGCGGCCCATCAGGGTGGGCATGTCGAAGGCGACCGACAGGCCACCGCCCCCCGCGCCCAGGATCATCTTGTACCGCTCGTTGGTCTGCTGGGCGTTGCCGAAGCCGGCGAACTGCCGGATCGTCCAGGTCCGCCCCCGGTAGCCGGTCGGATACAGACCCCGGGTGTACGGGAACTCGCCCGGCCAGCCGATCCGTTCGAAGCCGGGGTACGCCGTGCCCTCGGGCGGGCCGTACACGGGGTCGACGGTCAGCCCCGACAGGGTGGTGAAGTCGGCGTCGCGCTTGCGCGCCGCGTCGTACCGGGCCTGCCAGCGTGCCCGGCCGGCAGCGATCTCGTCGGCGTTCATCCGGGGGGCTCCTCCTCGAGTCCTCGACTGGGTCCGAGTGTAGTTGAGGACCCTGAACGATCCCTAAGGCGACCGGCGCCGATCTGCCGCTCGCGCCCCGGCGCCAGTCGGGTTCCCGACGCGGCGGCCCTCCGACACGGCGACGACGGCCCGGCGAACGGCCGTATCCGCTGCTCAGACCTACCATCGCGATACGTCGACCCAGTCTCCAGGCGAGGACCCGCGATGCGCGACGACCGAGTGTTGAATGTCTGCTTCCATGGTGTTGGCGCCCCCGGCCGGCGGCTGGAACCCGGCGAGGACGTCTACTGGGTGGCCCTCGACCCGTTCCGGCGGATCCTGGACGAGCTGGTCGACCGGCCGGACGTGCGGATCAGTTTCGACGACGGCAACGCCTCCGACCTCGACATCGCGTTGCCAGCCCTGCTGGACCGGGGGTTGACCGCCGACTTCTTCGTGCTGGCCGGCCGCCTGGGCCGGCCGGGCAGTCTGGACGCCGAGGCGGTACGCGAGTTGCACCGGACCGGCATGGGCGTCGGCTCGCACGGTATGCGCCATCTGCCGTGGCGTGGCATGGACGCCCGGGACGACCGGGACGAGCTGGTGACGGCCCGGGACCGGCTGGCCGAGACGATCGGGGCGCCGGTGGACGTCGCGGCCTGCCCGCTCGGCGCGTACGACCGGCGGGTGCTGGGCCGGCTGCGCGGGCTCGGCTACCGGCGGGTCTACACCAGCGACCGTCGCCCGGCCCGCCGCAACGCCTGGCTCCAACCCCGGTACAGCGTCCGCCGGGACGACACCGCGGAACGGGTCCGGGCCGAGGTGCTGGCCGGCCCGCCCCTGGTACGCCAGCTCCGCGGCACGGCGGTCGGACTGGTCAAGAGGTGGCGGTGAACCGGGTGTTGATCGGGTTCGCCGACGCGCTCGCGGCCATCGAGTCGGCCTGGTCGCTGCGGGACGCCGGGTTCGAGGTGGTCGCGTTCCACGCCGCCCGACGATCCGGCCGGGGCGGCTCGACCGACCGGGACCGGGCGCCCGCGCTGGCCGCCGTCCGGGGCGTCCGGCTGGTCGGCGTACCCGACCCGGCGACCGATCACGAGGCGGCCGGCGCGGGGCTGCGGGCCGTACTCGCCACCGAACGGCCGGACGTGGTGCTGCCGCTGGACGACGCGGCCATCTGGCTGTGCGACCGGGTGCTGCCCGCCGACGTGCCCCTGGCCGGTCCGCGCGGCGCCCAGGCCAGGCTCGCGCTGGACAAGCGGGAGCAGTTCACCCTGGCCGAGCGGGCGGGGTTCCGGGTGCCGCACACGACCGGCCCGGCGGAGCCGCCGGCTGAGGGCGGGCCGTGGGTGCTCAAGAGCGGGCTGGCGGTCGTACCCGGGGAACGTGGTCTGCACCGACCGGCCGGCACGGTCGCGACGACCCCCGCCGAACTGCGGCGCCGCGCGGCCGGACTCGGCGGTCCGGTCGTGGTGCAGCCCCGGCTGGACGGCGTCGGCGAGGGCCTGTTCGGCTTCGCGGCCGGCGGCGAGCTGTACGGGCTCTCCGCGCACCGCCGGGTACGGATGATGAACCCGCGCGGTTCCGGTTCCAGCGCCTGCCGCTCGATCCCGGTGGACCCGGCACTGGTCGAACCGGTACGCCGCTTCGTCAGCGAGGCCGGTTGGCACGGAATCTTCATGATCGAGATGCTCCGGGACCGGGCGGGCCGGCCGTGGTTCATGGAACTGAACGGGCGGACCTGGGGCAGCATGGCGCTGGCCCGGCACCGTGGGCTGGCGTACCCGGAATGGGCCGTCCGGGCGGCCCTGGATCCCGGCTGGCGGCCGACGCCGCCGGAGGCGGAGGCTCCCCACCTGCTGGTCCGGCACCTGGGCCGGGAGCTGGTCCACCTGCTCGCGGTGCTGCGCGGCGGGCGGGGTGCGGACGCCGGGCGCTGGCCGTCGCGGACGGACACGCTGCTGGCGATGGTCCGCCCGGTACGCGGCACCCGGTGGTACCACGTCCGGCGCGGCGAGCTGCCGGTGCTGGTCCGGGACACCCGGGACACCCTGGTCCGGCAGTTGCGCAGGCACGGATGACCGGGCCCGACGCGGCGCCGGCCGGTGAGCCGGACCGGCGGTGGACCGTCCGGGCGGCGGCGCACGTCCACTCGGAGTGGTCGGACGACGCTTCGTGGAGCCTCCCCGACCTCGCCGCCGCCTTCGGCCGGCGCGGCTACGACGTGGTGCTGCTCAGCGAGCACAGCCGGAGCTTCGCGGCCGGGGACTGGGACGCCTACCGGGCCGCCTGCGCCGCGGCCAGCACCGCGCGGGTGCTGCTCGTGCCGGGCATCGAGTACAACGACGCGGACAACGTCGTCCACGTGCCGGTCTGGGGGGACGTGCCGTTCTTCGGCGCGCTCCCGGACATCCCCGAGCTGCTCGCGAAGGTGTCGGCGGAGGCCGGCTTCAGCGTGCTGGCCCACCCGTGGCGCCGGGACGCCTGGCGCCGGTACGACCCGTCCTGGGCCGCGCACCTGGCCGCCGTCGAGGTGTGGAACCGCAAGTACGACGGCATCGCGCCGGACCGCCGGGCCGCCACCTTCGCCCGCCGGGAGGGACTGCGCGAGTTCGTGGCGCTGGACTTCCACACCGGCCGGCAGTTCTTCCCGCTCGGGATGCTGCTGCGGCTACCCCGGCCGGTGACCGACCTGCCCGGGGTGCACGACGCGCTGCGCGCCGGCTGGTTCGCGCCGACCGCGTTCAGCCGGTCGGCGTTGCGCTTCCTGGGCGGGCCGGCGCTGCGCGGCCTGGAACTGGCCGAGTTCGCCCGTCGCGCCGCGGCCCGCTCCCTGCGCCGGCTCCGCGCCCGGCGCCGCTGAACAGGCTGCGCGACCGGCGGCACCGAGCCGACCGGGTCGAGCCGGCGGCACCGAGCCGACCGCGTCGGATGCTGGCGCTCTGGCGACCCGCTAGGGGGTCGCCTCCCGCTGGGGACCGGGTGTCGCGCGCAGCCGGGCCGGGCTGAGCAGGGCCGCCGCGGCGGCCCGGCTGGCCGGGTTGCCCAGCGCGGCGCGACTCGCCTCGCGCAGCAGCACCGCCGCCCAGTAGGCCGCCGCGGACCCCAGCCGGTGGCGGCGGCGGTAGAGCCGCACCCGGTTCAGGGTGAGCAGGCTCCACAGCCACGGTGAGACCTTCGAGTCGCCCTCCAGGTGCATCGCCCGGGCCGCCGGAGCGAGCACGGTGGCCAGCCCGGCGTCGCGGGCGCGCAGCGCGAAGTCGGTCTCCTCGGAGTAGAGGAAGAAGGACTCGTCCCACGGTCCGCACCGGCGCCAGCACTCGGCGCTGATCAGCATCGCGGCGCCGGCCGCCCAGTCCGCCGTCGACTCGGCGGCGTAGTACGCCGGCCCGGTGACGAGTTCGCCCAGCACCGGGAAGCGGCCGGCCCGCCGGCTGCCCAGCACCGCGTCACCCAGCGCGCGCAGCACCGTCGGTTCCCGGCGCAGCACCGGGATGGTCCCGCCGTCCCCCCGGGCGAGCTGCGGTACCGCGATGCCGGCGCCGGTCCGGCGCAGCACCGCGAGCAGTTCCGGTCCGCAGCGCGGCGCCAGCCGTACGTCGGGGTTGAGCACCAGGATCGCCGTGTACGGCTCGGCCGCCGCGACCGCCGCGTTGATCCCGGCCGCGTACCCGGCGTTGCGGCCCAGGTCGACGATCCGGGCGGCCGGGGCCAGCCGGCGCAGCGTGTCGAGCGTCGCCGGATCCGCCGAGTTGTCCGCGATGGTCAGGTGCCAGGGCAGCTCGCCGAGGCCCGGTCCGAGCGAGGCGATCAGGTCGGGTAGCAGCCGCTCACTGTGGTACGTGACCACCACGACGGCGATGGTCTCCTGGTTACCGCTCAACGGCCCGCTCCCAATTCGACGTGGTCGTCACTGTGCGCGACCAGGGGATTGCCGTAGGCGACGGTACGACAAACCCACCCGGGAGCGGCCGAACTGTCAGTTTCCCGTCGGATGGGCGGGGCGGGGGTCAGGCGGTGGGCGGGGGGTTCAGTGCCACGTCGTCCACCTCGACGTTCACGGCCGTGACGCGCAGGCCGAAGCGGCGTACCGCGGCGGTGACGCGGGACCGGACCGCCTCGGTGACCTCGTGGACCACGTACCCGCCATCGATCACGATCACGATGTCGATGACCACGTCGCTCCCGGTCACCTTCGCCGAGACGCCCCGGCGGGCGTCGCCCACCTCGGTCAGCCCGACCCGGTCGAGCACGGTGTTGACGAACCGGGCGACGTCGCCGCCCAGCTCGACCACGCCCGGCACCTCCCGGGCGGCCGCACCGGCGATCTTCTCGACGACCTCACCGGAGACCTTCGTGGCGCCCCGGGCCGGGTCGCCCTCGTCGAGCACCGGAGCAGGTGGCTCCGCCCGACCGACGGCCGAGCCATCCAGCCCGGGGGCCGAACCGGCCGCGACGTCCGACCCGGGGGCCGGCTCCAGGCTCAGGGCCGGCTCCAGGCGCAGGGTCTGCTCCTGGTCCGCGGTCTCGCCCACGCTGATCTCGCTCACCTGTACCGAGTCTCCCTCACCTGTCCCGAGCGGCCCCGGCGTCGGCGCGGCCATCGCCGTCCCGGCCACCGGATCTGGGCGACGGTACCAGTCACAGTGGACCTCGCCGGGCCCCCACGTCGCTCAGCCCTCGATCTGGTCGAGCAGGTCCCGGGACGCCGTGTAGGGATCGAGTGAACCGTCCGCCACCTTCGCGGCGAGCGCGCTCAACGCCGTACCGTCGCGCAGTGAGGCCATCCGGGCGCGCAGCACGCCCAGCACGATCGCCTCGACCTCGGCGGCGGCCCGCGCCTCCCGACGGCGGCGCAGCTCGCCGTGCTCGACCAGCCAGTGCCGGTGCTTGTCGATGGCCGAGGCGATCTCCTCGATCCCCTCGCCCCGGGCGGCCACCGAGCGGATCACCTGGGGACGCCACTGCCCGGCGGCCCGCTCCCCCAGCGCGATCATGCCCTGGATGTCCCGCACGGTGGCGTCGGCGCCGTCCCGGTCCGCCTTGTTGACCACGAAGATGTCGGCGATCTCCAGGATGCCGGCCTTCACCGCCTGGATCGCGTCACCCATCCCCGGCGCCAGCAGCACCAGGGTGGTGTCGGCCAGCGAGGCGATCTCCACCTCGGCCTGGCCCACCCCGACGGTCTCCACCAGCACCACGTCACAACCGGCGCCCTCCAGCACCCGGACCGCCTGCGGGGTCGCCGCCGCCAGCCCACCGAGGTGGCCCCGGCTGGACATCGACCGGATGTAGACGCCGGGGTCGGTGGCGTGCTCCTGCATCCGGACCCGGTCGCCGAGGATCGCGCCCCCGGTGAACGGGCTGGACGGGTCGACGGCCAGCACACCCACCCGGTGCCCGTGCGTCCGCAACGCCCGGACCAGCTCGTTCGTGGTGGTCGACTTGCCCACCCCGGGTGAGCCGGTGAGTCCGACGATCTGGGCCGTGCCGGCGTGCGGGGCGAGCGCCGCCGCGATCTCGGGCAGCAGCTCGTCGCCGGACTCGACGAGCGTGATCAGCCGGGCGACCGCCCGGGGGTCACCCGAGCGGGCCCGCTCGACCAGGGTCGGTACGTCGCGGCTGCGCCGCGGCGCCTGCCTCATGCCGCCGGAACGTGGACGATCAGGGCGTCGCCCTGGCCGCCACCGCCGCACAGCGCCGCCGCGCCGGTACCGCCGCCCCGGCGCCGCAGCTCCAGCGCGAGGGTGAGCACGAGCCGAGCGCCGGACATCCCGATCGGGTGGCCCAGCGCGATGGCGCCGCCGTTGACGTTCACGATCTCGGAGCTGACCCCGAGGTCGCGGATGGACTGGACGCCGACCTGCGCGAACGCCTCGTTGATCTCGATGAGGTCCAGGTCCGCCACGGTCAGGCCGGCCTTGCGCAGCGCGTGCTCGATGGCGTTGGACGGTTGGGAGTGCAGCGAGTTGTCGGGGCCCGCCACGTTGCCGTGCGCCCCGATCTCGGCGAGCCAGTCCAGGCCGAGTTCCCGGGCCTTGGCCTTGCTCATCACGACCACGGCGGCGGCGCCGTCGGAGATCGGCGACGAGCTGCCCGCGGTGATCGTCCCGTCCCTCGTGAACGCGGGACGCAGCTTGGCCAGCGACTCCGCCGTGGTGTCCGGCCGGATCCCCTCGTCCTCGCTGATCACCAGCGGGTCGCCCTTGCGTTGCGGGATGACCACCGGGGTGATCTCCTCGGCGAACGCGCCGTTCTTCTGCGCCGTGGCGGCCCGCTGGTGGCTGGCCGCCGCGAACTCGTCCTGCTCCCGCCGGCTGATGTTCCGGGTCGTGCCGTGCCGCTCGGTGGACTCACCCATGGAGCAGCAGTCCCAGGGGTCGGTCAGGCCGTCCAGTGCCGTGTGGTCCCGCACGGTCACGTCGCCGTACTTGTAGCCCTGTCGCTGCCCGGTCAGCAGGTGCGGGGCGTTGGTCATCGACTCCATGCCGCCGGCCACCACGATCTCGAACTCGCCGGCCCGGATGAGCTGGTCGGCCAGGGCGATCGCGTCCAGGCCGGAGAGGCAGACCTTGTTGATGGTCAGGGCCGGCACGGACATCGGGATGCCGGCCTCCACGGCCGCCTGCCGGGCCGGGATCTGACCGGTGCCGGCCTGCAACACCTGGCCCATGATCACGTACTGCACCTGCTCGGGGGCCACCCCGGCGCGCTCCAGCGCGGCCTTGATCGCCACCCCGCCGAGCCGGGTGGCCGGCAGGTCCTTGAGATTGCCCAGCAGCCGGCCCATCGGGGTACGGGCACCGGCCACGATCACCGATCCGGTTGCCCGCCCGAGCTCGCGGGACTCGCCGTGCTCGCTTCCTGCGTTCGCCGTGACCATGGCTTTCTCGCCTCCGAGGGGTGCCGACCGTACGCCTTAACGATTGTTAGGCCAGACTAGCGCCATGGCCGAGAACAACCGGACCGAGCCCGCCGCCGACTATGTCACAGAGATCGGGCTGATCCGTATCGATCATGTCGGCGTCGCGGTCGCCGATCTCGACGCGGCGATCGAGTTCCACGAGCGCGTCTTCGGGATGCGCTGCGTACACGTGGAAACCAACGAGGAACAGGGGGTACGCGAGGCGATGCTCCAGGTGGGGCCGACCAGCGCGGGCGGCTGCGTCCAACTGCTGGCCCCGCTGTCGGAGTCGTCGACCATCGCGAAGTTCCTGGACCGGCACGGGCCCGGCGTGCAGCAGGTCGCGTACACCGTCCGCGACGTGGACGCGGCGAGCGCGGCGCTGCGCGAGCGGGGCGTCCGGCTGCTGTACCCGGAACCGAAGCGCGGCACCGCCGGTTCGCGGGTCAACTTCGTCCATCCGAAGGACGCCGGCGGGGTCCTGGTGGAACTGGTCGAGCCAGCGACCCCCTGACGACCGCCGCCCGCAGGGCGGTCGTCGCGACGCCCCTGCTCAGCGCAGGGCTTCGGCCGGCAACGGCGCCAGGTCCGACACCCGCCGGAAGTCTCCCAGGGTGGTGCCGGTGCAGGCCGAGTCGACGTTGCGGGCACCGGCACCGGTCTCGATGTCGCGCCGGTTCACCACCCGGAAGTCGATCGAGAACCGGGTCCGGCCGGACGTGTTCGGCACCGTGGTGTGCAACTGGGCCCCGGAGAACCCGAGGATGCCGCCGGGCGGCGTGATCACCCGCAGGTCCGGTTCCAGTGGAAGCTCGGCGGTCAACCGGGGTTGGGGCCGGGTCTCGACCGCCACCTGCTGGGCCGCCGAGGTACGCCCGTACGCGACCCACTCCGCGTAGTCGTACCCGGCCGAACTGTTCGGCACCGGGGTGTCGAAGTACGCCGGATGGAAGGCCATCACGTTGTCCTCGGCGACCTCGTACACCGGCAGCCAGTAGTTGACCTGGCACATCGGTGCCGAGAACCAGGTGTCCCGGTGCGGGCTGAACTGGAGGGTCAGTCCCGCGTTCAGGAACCCGCTGGTCATGGTGCGCAGCCGAGGCACGTCGAAGTACGTCTCGGCCGGGTCGACCGCCAGGTCGGCCAGGACGCCCCGGACCAGTTCGACGCTGCGGGCGTGGTTGATGAAGTCGGGCTTGAGCCGGGCCAGGATCTCCACGTACGCGGGCCCCGTCAGGTGCCGCTGGGCCAGCGGCGGCGGGTACGGCGCGAACGCGCGTTCCACCATCTGCCGGGCGAAGGCCACCAGGGCCATCGAGTGCGCGGTGGCGGACCGGACCACCAGGTCCCCCGCGAAGAGTCGATGCCGGCGTTCGTCGTCGGTCATCGGGGGGTCGAAGTACAGCACCGTCATCGCCGTCTCCTCACACCGGGCGGGCTCCTCGACCGCCCGGCACGGCCGCCGCCGGGGCCGCCGGGGCCGTCGGCGTCACACCCGACGGTCGGTCCGGCCGGGGCCGCCGTCGGCAGGCTGGCCAGCCGGTACGGGCCGAGGTCGTCGGCGTCACGCTAGGCAGCCGGTACGGGTCGACGGAAGGGCCGCCACGCGGATCGGCACCCGTTGTCGGTGATCCGACTGGGACCCTGGAACCGCCGTTGACCAGTGGTTACATCGGCGACGGGGAGCGCGGCGCCGATGGTGGGAGGACGAGATCGGGACGCAGACGCAACCGGGCCGACCGGTCGACCCGGCCCCGGACCCGGCGCCTGGTCCGGGGTTCGGCCGGGAGCCGGGACGGCCGAAACCGTTCCGGTTCACCACCTCGATGCCGCCGCTGGACCGGCCGGTGGCCCGGTGGCGGGCGGAGCTCCGCCGGATCGAGGACCTGGGGTTCAGTTCCGTCTCCGTCTCCGACCATCTCACCGGCGGCTGGACCCTCGACCCGGTGGTCGCGATGACCGTGGCGGCCGAGGCGACCAGCCGGCTACGGGTGCTGGGCCTGGTCTTCTGCAACGATCTGCGCCATCCGGCCGTGCTGCACCGGGCGCTGGCCAACCTCGACGTCTTCTCGGGCGGCCGGGTCGAGATCGGTCTGGGCGCCGGCTGGCTGCCCGCCGACCACGACGCGCTGGGTCTGCCGTTCGACCCGCCGCAGGTCCGCGTCGACCGGCTGGCCGAGTCGGTCGACCTGCTCCGGGCGTTGTTCGCGGGCGGGCCGGTCAGCACGGCCGGCCCGCACTACCGGGTGACCGGACTGACCGGCCTGCCCCGCCCGGTGCGCCGGGCCGGGCCACCGCTGTTGATCGGCGGCGGGAGCCGGCGGGTCCTGGAACTGGCCGGCCGGGCCGCGGACATCGTCGGGATCAATCCTCGGCTGGCCGCCGGGGTGGACCCGCTTACCGCCGCCGCCGACCTGGCCGCCGACCGGTTGGACCGCAAACTGGGCTGGGCCCGTGCCGCCGCTCGGGCCGCCGGGCGGGACCCGGGGATCCTGGAGTTCCAGCTCCGGATGTTCGACGTGCGGGTGCGGCACCGCGGCGGAGAGCACCGGTCGAGTTCCACGCACGCCGCCCGGTTGCCCGTCGAGACGCTGGCGGACTCGCCCGTGGCGTTGCACGGGGACGTGCCGGCCTGCGTCGATCGGCTGCTGGCGCTGCGCGAGCGGTTCGGGATCAGCTACCTGCACCTGGGCGGCAACCTGGAGGCGGCGGCCCCGATCGTGGCCCGGCTGGCCGGCCGCTGACCTCCGCGGTGATGGTCCCGGGTACGTCAGCGGCCTGGCCGGCGGCCGATGCGGTCGCGGACGTACCCGCGGACGGTTGACCAGCGTGGGGGTGGGACGGGCGGGGGTGGTGCAGTTTGTCACAGGTGACTTCCGCGCCCTAACTACCGTTCAGTAACATCCTGCGGCACACAGGCGCCGCTGGCGCGCTGGTGTCAGCTCCCGACCTGGTGCCGGGCTCCGCCCGCCCTCGACGATGGCAGCCACCCGCCGGGCCGGTGCGGACGATCGGGAGGTCGGCGTGCAGGACATCCTAGAAGCGATCATGGCGGCGGAGGGTTCCGCCGACCCCGCCCGGGAGCTGGCCGGGATGGCCGGCATGGCGGTGCCGGAGAGCTACCGCGGGGTGGTGGTGCGGGCCGACGAGGCCGAGATGTTCGACGGGCTGCCGACCGCCGCCCGCGACCCCCGCAAGTCACTGCACGTTCAGGAGGTGCCCACCCCCGAGCTGGGCCCCGGGGAGGCGCTGATCGCGGTCATGGCCAGCGCGATCAACTACAACACCGTCTGGACCAGCGTCTTCGAACCGTTGTCGACGTTCAGCTTCCTGCGCCGTTATGGCCGGCTGTCGGCGCTCACCAGACGGCACGACCTGCCGTACCACGTGGTGGGTTCGGACGCGGCCGGCGTGGTGCTGCGGGTCGGCGCCGGGGTGACCCGCTGGCGTCCCGGCGACGAGGTGGTGGCGCACTGCCTGTCGGTCGAGCTGGAGGACGCCGCCGGTCACGACGACACGATGCTCGACCCGCAGCAGCGGATCTGGGGCTTCGAGACGAACTTCGGCGGCCTGGCCGAGCTGGCGGTGGTCAAGGCCAACCAGTTGATGCCCAGACCCGGTCACCTCAGCTGGGAGGAGGCGGCCAGTCCCGGGCTGGTCAACTCGACCGCGTACCGGCAACTCGTCTCGCACCACGGCGCGAACATGAAGCAGGGTGACGTGGTGCTCGTCTGGGGTGCCTCGGGCGGCCTCGGCGGCTACGCCACCCAGCTCGCTCTGAACGGCGGTGCGGTGCCGGTGTGTGTGGTGTCCTCACCGGAGAAGGCCGAGCTGTGCCGGCGGATGGGCGCCGAGCTGATCATCGACCGGGTCGCCGAGGGCTTCCGGTTCTGGGCCGACGAGCAGACCCCCGACCTGGCCGAGTGGCGCCGGTTCGGCGAACGGATCCGGGAACTCACCGGCCGGCTGGGCGCGCGCTCGTCCCACGGGGCCGGCAACCGGTCGGTGGGCGAGGACCCGGACATCGTCTTCGAGCACCCGGGCCGGGAGACCTTCGGCGCCAGCGTCTTCGTCGCCAAGCGCGGCGGCACCATCGTCACCTGCGCCTCGACCAGCGGCTACCAGCACCAGTACGACAACCGCTATCTCTGGATGCACCTGAAGCGGATCGTCGGCAGCCACTTCGCGAACTACCGCGAGGCGTGGGAGGCCAACCGGCTGGTCGCGCGGGGCCGGATCCACCCGACCGTCTCCCGCAGCTATCCGCTGGAGCAGACCGGGCAGGCGACGTACGAGGTCCACCGCAACGCCCACCAGGGCAAGGTCGCGGTCCGCTGCCTGGCCCCACGGGACGGCCTGGGGATCCGGGACCCCGAACTGCGGGCCCGACACGAGACCGCGATCAACCGGTTCCGCGGCCGGTGAGGTGACCGACGGAAAGCCGGCGGCCGGCGACCCGGCCGACTGCCGGTGCTCGGCGGCGAACCGTCGGTGACGGCCGGGTGGGGACGGACGGTGACCGTCGCCGCCACGAACGCCGGAGAAACCCAGCCACAACGCCGGGGGTACGTGACGGACGGTGGCCGACCGCCACCGGAAACGCTGGACCGGCGCACACATTCGATCATGCCGTATTCGCTTTCCGGCGGCACTGCGACGCAATCGGTCTATGCGTCAACGCGCATTCCGGACCGAAATCGATCGAGCGGTAAATCCGCTGCCGGTGCCATCGCGACAACCTGCCCCGCGCCGGGGCCGGGACCTGCGGGTCGCCACCCGGGACGGCCCTCGACCTGCCAAGATCGCTGGAGCATCCGGTCCGGCGCGGGCCGCCGGAGAATCGCGTCGGGTGACTCCGGTCCACCTTGTCCGGCGGAGGCCGATAGCGGTGCCGTGCTCTTGCGAAGCCCCCTGGGGAGTCTGCAAGTATGTGCCAATGCCCCAGCAGCAGTCCTCCCCTCTGGCGTTCTTCGATAACGCCAACACACAACCCGACTTCACGATCCAGCTGCGCGGATACGACCGGGCCCAGGTCGACGACTTCGTCGGGCGGCTCAACGCCGCGCTGAGCCAGTCCGAGCAGGCCCGTGGCGAGGCCGAGCAGCGGATGAACGACGCCCAGCGCCGGCTCCGCCAGGCCGAGCAGCGGTTGGCCGCGGTCGAGCAGAAGCTCACCGAGACCAACAAGCAGCTTGAGGAGAACAACCGACCCACGCTGTCCGGCCTGGGCACCCGGGTCGAGCAGATCCTCCGGCTCGCCGAGGAGCAGGCCAACGACCACCGCAGCGAGGCCAAGCGCGAGTCCGAGGGCATCCTCTCGGCCGCCCGGCTGGAGGCGCGGGAGATCACCGACAAGGCCCGCGCCGAGGCGGCCGCCATGAAGGCGAACGCCGACCGGGAGGCCGGCAACGTGCGCACCGCCGCCGAGCGGGAGGCCGCCGAGGTCCGCGTGCAGGCCCGCCGGGAGGCCGACACGCTGCGCGCCGACGCCGAGCGGGAGACCAAGCAACTGCGTACGGTCACCGCGCACGAGGTCGCCGAGCTCAAGTCCATGGTGGAACGTGAGGTGTCCACCCTGCGGGCCACCGCCGAGCGCGAGATCACCCAGCAGCGGGCGAAGGCGGCCCGCGAGGCCGAGGAGAAGCGCGCCGAGGCGACCAAGCTGCTCACCGACGCCCGGGACAAGCGCGACAAGGACCTCCAGGCCCTGGAACTGCAACTGGCCGAGCGGCGCGAGCGGGCCGAGCGGGAGGAGTCCGAGCGGCACGCCACGCAGGTCGCCCAGACGCAGCGGCTGGTGGCCGAGGCCGAGCAGCGGGCCAACGCCGCGCAGGAGCGGGCGAAGGAGATCGAGCAGCGCGCCGAGGCGCGCCGGGTCGAGTCCGAGCGCAGCGCCGCCGATCTGATCGCCAAGGCCAAGGCCGAGTCCGAGCGCACCCTGGGTGACGCCCGCAGCGAGGCCAGCCGGGTGCTCAACGAGGCCCGGACCGAGGCCGAACTGACCACCCAGGCCGCCCGCCGCGAGGTCGAGGACCTCACCCGGCAGAAGGACGCGGTCACCTCGCAGCTCGGTCAGATGCTGTCCGGTCTCGCCGGGATCGTTCCGACGGTCGGCAAGGCCGCCGATGCGCCGGCGGCCGGGACGGACGCCCAGCAGAAGGCCGGCGCCGAGGCCGAGAAGGCTCCTGCCAAGGAGCAGAAGGTCAGCGCCGAGACCGCCGGCTGAGCGACGGCTGGTCCCGACGACGCGCTGGGTCATGATCCGCACGACCCCGGTCGAGCGGATCCCGCCATTCGGGCAGAACGGGGTCGCATCCGGAGGAATCCGGGTGCGACCCCGCACCGGCTGGCGCTGGGAAAGCGCCCCGATCACCACCCAATTCCCCCGTGACCTACGTCGCATCACGGACGTCCGTATCGCCGCGCAACGGGACGAGACGTGTGAGGATGGGGGGCATGTCGCACGGCGAGGAACTGTTCGCCCTTGGCGGGGAAGTCACCACGGAGCCAAGCTTCGAGCCCGCCTTCCGGGGCTATGACAAACGGCAGGTGGACCGCTACGTTGCTCGCGCGGAGCACGAGATCGCCACGCTCGCGACCGAACGCGAACAGGCGTACACGCAGGTCAACACGATGGCCGGGCAGATCGAACAGTTGCAGCGGGACCTGGCCGCCGTGCGCCGCCAGGTCGGCATGGTGGACCGCGCCTCGTTCCGGCACCTCGGTCCCCGGGTCGAACAGATGCTCGCCATCGCCGAGGAGCAGGCCGAGGCCATCGTCGCGGCGGCGCAGGGCGAGATCGACAATCGTCGCGCGGAGGCCGAACGGGTCCTGACCGAGGCCCGGGAACACGCCGAGGCCGCCCTGCGCGACTTCGAGCTGGCGCTGGCCGCCCGCCGCGCGGACGAGGACCGGGCCGCCGCGGCCCGGCTCGACGAGGCCGACGCCGCCGTCAACGCGGCGGCCGACGAGGCCAACCAGTTGCGGAGCGCGGGTGAGGCCGCGCTGGCCAAGGCCCAGCAGGATGCCCGCGACCTCACCGAGCGGACCGCCGAGGCGAACCAGCGCAAGCGGGTCGAGACCGAGAGCTACGTCCAGCAGCAACGCACCGAGATCGACGAGTACGTCAAGCGGTTGCGGGCCGAGACCGCGCAGTGGGTGGCCGAGCAGCGGTCCGAGACGGAGAGCTACGTCCAGCAGCAGCGCACCGAGATCGACGAGTACGTCACGCAGACCCGGGATCAGGTCCAGCGGGAGTTGCGGGTCTTCCGTGAGCGGGTCGAGCGGGAGGTCGTGCAGCGCAAGACCGCGACCGAGCAGGAGATGGCCCAGCGGTGGGCCGCCACCGAGCAGGACATCGCCAACCGGCTGGCCGTCGCGGATCGCGAGATGATGGCCAAGCGGGCCGCCGTCGAGGGCGAGTTCGCCCAGTGGCGGGCCGGGCTGGAACAGCAGTACGCCGAGCAGCGGACCGAGGCGGAGCAGGCGGCCGGCAAGATCCGCAAGAAGGCCGACGCCTACGCCGAGCAGGTCCGCCGGGAGGCCGACGAGCACGCCGCCGAGACCGGTCGGACCGTGGCGGAGGAGACCACCCGGCTGCGGGAGGAGGCCGACCGGGACGCGACGACCGCCCGGGAGCAGGCCGACACCTACGCCGAGCGGGTCCGCCGGGAGGCCGACGAGCACGTCACGCAGTCGAAGCGGCAGTTCGAGGAGTACGCCGCGACGGCGCAGCAGCACCTCGCCACCACCCAGCAGCACCTGGCGGCCACCCAGCAGGAGGCGGTGACCGGCCGACAGCAGCTCGCCGAGGTCATGCTGGAGATCGCCCAGGCGCAGCAGCAGCTCGCCGACCTGCGGCAGGCCACCTGGACGTCCCGGCAGGAGTCCGACACGCTCCAGCGCCAGTTGACGGAGATCCAGCAGCAGTTGGCGACCGAGCGTGAGCGGTTGGGCGAGACCCAGCGGTCCGCCGAGGCCGCGCAGCGGCACGTCGCGGAGGCGGGCGCCGACGTCCAGCGGGTGACCGCCGCAGCCGAGGCCGTGGCCAGCGACGCCGCCGAGACGGTGACCAGCGACGCCGCCATGGCCGACGCCGCCGAGGCCGTGGTCAGCGACGCCACCGAGGTTGTCGCCAGCGAGGCCGCTGAGGTCGCGGCCGCCGAGGCGGTGACCACGACGGCCGAGCCGGCGCCGGTGACCGCCCGCGACACCGACCCGGCCGAGCCGGCGCCGGTCGCGGCGACACCGAACGGCAAGGGCCCGGGGGCGATCAGCGACGACGACCCGGACGGTACGGCCGGGGCCAACGTGCCGGCCAGGACCGACGGGCCGAAGGACGGGGCCAACGTGATGGCGGCCGCGGTCGACGGATCGGCGGACCCCGGCGCCGTCGATCCCGACGAGGCGGGGGCGGCCGACGCTGGTGAGATGGTGGGTGCGCCGGCCGGGACCGGCGACGGTGAGCCGGTGCCCGCCAAGGTCACCGGCCGGGCCGAGGTGCAGAAGTCGAGCCGGGCGACGACGGACGAGCGGGGCCACAAGCACAAGCGGATGGCCGTCGACTCCCGACGCCGGAACCGCTGACCCCGTCGACCCGCAGTGCCGACCGCTGACCCGGTCGGCGCGTAACCCCACGGTCGACAGCGGGATCGGGCCGTCCCACCGGCCGACGCACCGAGCTGTCCGCAATCTGTCTGATCGAATATTGCGGCCACAGAATAACGGACTGTAATACTCGCAGGTAGCATCGCAGTCCGTCGGACAGCGAAGGGCCCCACGTACCGCACCGGTCGGATCCGTGGGGAGGGAGCGGGCACACCGGCATCGAGTGTTTGGCAGGGGGACGCCATGTCCACCATCCACCCCGCAACCCGGGATGATGACCGTCGGTCGAGGTTACTGACCCGTCGGTCGTACCAACCAGTACTGGCCGGGGCCGTGGTCGGCCTCTGCCTGGCGCTCGCGGTGAGCGGCGCGTACCTGCTCACCGGCGGCCCACTCCAGGCCCCGCCGCTGGGCGGCGTGCTCGCCGCGACGCCCAGCCCGATGGGGAGCCTGACGTCCGACGGCGGGGGCGTTGTCGCGCCGGCCCTGACCCCCGGTCCGATCCCGCCGACCCCGATCGGCTACTGGCCCGGCCCGACCAACACCGGCGTCCCGATCGGTACGGTGCTGCGGAACACGTCCGGGACCCTCAACCTGCGCACCGCCAACCAGATCGTGACCGGCCTCAACCTCACCGGCTGCGTCAACGTGTACGCCACCGGCGTGCAGATCACCAAGTCGCGGATCACCTGCAACAGCACCACCTTCGCGGTCCGGGTGATGACCGGCGCCACCAAGGTGCTCCTACAGGACGTGGAGATCAACGGTAGTAGCCTGACCGCGACGGCGGTGTGTTGCAGCGACTTCACCCTCGACCGGGTCAACATCTACAACACCATCGACGGGGCGCGACTGGGCAGCAACACCAAGGTGCTCAACTCGTACCTGCACAATCTGGCGCGACTGCCGGGGACCCACAACGACACCCTGCAAACCACCGGCGGCACGAACATCACCGTGCAGCACAACCGGATCGAGCCGTACAACCTCGCCCTGAACGATCCGTTCAACGCCTGCCTGATGGTCGGCTCCACCACCGCGCCGTCGGTGAACAACCTGCTCTTCACCGACAACTACTGCGACGGCGGCAACTACTC
Organism: Plantactinospora sp. A48; assembly: GCF_055793945.1. NCBI lineage: Bacteria > Bacillati > Actinomycetota > Actinomycetes > Micromonosporales > Micromonosporaceae > Plantactinospora > Plantactinospora sp. A48. The sequence goes on from NZ_JBTIXF010000019.1 coordinate 37,502, forward strand.
GATCGGTGTCCGGACCGACCTGGTCGGCACCAACATCCAGTTCACCAAGAACAAGTACGGCCGCAACTACCGGTACGGCATCATCGGCCGACCCGACCAACTCGGCATCATCTGGGAGAAGGCCACCAACCTGTGGTTCGACACCGGCCTACCGGTCATCCGTTGACCGCCGGTCCGGCGCGATCATTCGTCGGTCCGACGGTTGGTACGGCGTCAGTTCGACCGCTTCGCGCAGGCGCCGCCGCCGGATCCGGCGCAGCGTGCCCACCGTGGACTGGAGCTTCTGCCGCACGGTCAGCAGGCGCCACCACAGGCCGGCCATCGGCAGGTGCCGGAGGCTCGGCGTCATCAGTCCGGCCGCCCGGAGCGTGACCAACCGCCCCCAGACCGATCCCCGGCCCCGCAACAGGTTGGGCTGCGAGGCCGCCAGGATCCGGGCCGGCGCCGGCACCAGGACCAGCGCGCCGGCCGCGACCGCCGCCTCCACCAGCCGGACTCCACGCTCGGTACGGGCCAGCACCAGGGATCGGCCCGGATCGTCGCCGGTCGGCCGGTACCACGGGTCGCCCACCGAAACGTCGGCGAACTCACCCGTGTGGTCGGGGCACAGGTAGCAGCGCCACTGCCGGTGCCGTTGCAGGATGTCGCCCCAGGACTCCTCATAGCTGAGCGTCCGCTCGGTGCCGGGCGGGTCGTCCAGCAGCCGCGCGGCGGCCCGGCCGGGCCAACCGTTGCCCCGGTAGCGCACCGAGGCCAACCGGTCCGGTTCGGTGACGCCCAGCCGGCGCAGCATCTCCAACGTGCCGGCGGTGGTCGGCGTACCGGCGCAGAACACCGCCACCGTCAACCCCAACGCCGCGTCCAGGGCCGGCCGCACCCGGCGGGCCATCCGGACCGCCGCCACGTCACAAGGCTTGCCGATGAACACGCACGGCCCGCCGGCCGTCTCCACCAGGTCGAGCCGGTCGCACGGGCTGGCCGGCGCGTACCGGGAGCCGGCCGCGCGCAGCAACTCGGTGCGGTCCCGGGACAGCCGGGTCTCGTTCAGGTACGGCACCTCGGCCCGCGCGCCGACGTGCAGCACCCCGGCCATGCCGGCGCCCTCCAGGCAGTACGCCGCCAGCGCGGTGGCCACCCCACCGCTGGAGCCGGCGAGCCGGATCTCCGGGTCGGCGGCGTATCCCTCCCAGATCCGGCGCACCGGTCCCCAGTCGGCGCGTAGTCCGGGGTCCTCCCCCGGCTCCGGCCGGGCGCTGTCGTGGCCGAGCCGAACGCCCGGACAGCAACCCACCGCCGCCGACGCACCCGAGCCGCCGGGCCCGCCCGCGCCGTGGGTCACCGGGCGCAGCGGCAGCGGCCGGCGGCCGTGGTGCAGGACGTCCACCATCCGGATCTCGTCGGGTGCCAGGTAGGCGCAGACGCCGCAGCCGGTACAGAGCTGCGCGGCGGCGACGTCGTACGCGGTGTCCGGCCGGCGGGGTGCCCGGCGCCGGGCCGCGTCGCCCGGCCGGGGCCGTGGGACCCGCATCAACCGGCTCCGGCCCGGGGCCGGTTGCCGGGTCGCCGCGCGGCCGGAGGGCCGGGCAGGTCCGGCACCGGTCGGTCACCGCCGGACAGGCCCGGCGATGGGTCACCGCCGGACCGACCCGGCAATGGCTCGCCGCCCGGCAGGTCCGGCAATGGCTCGCTGCCGGGCTGGCCCGGCGATGGCTCGCTGCCGGCCTGGCCCGGCAATGGCTCGCTGCCGGCCTGGCCCGGCAATGGCCGGTCACCGCCGCTCCGGTCCGGTTGCTCCGGGCCCAGCCGGTCACCCACCCGCGCCTCCCGGCCCGACCGGTCAAGGCCCGACCGATCCGGGATCGTCAGTTCGAGGTCCGCCCGGTCGGTGACCGGTTGATCGGCGCCCGGCCGCTCGGCGCGGACCAGGGCGAGGATCGCCTCCATCTGCTCGCCGGCACGGGCGACCAGCCCGGGAACCCGCTCGGCGATCTCGCCCGCCGTGGCGCGACGCTGGCGCCACGAGTCATGGAGCTGGCCGAGCAGTTCCTCGTCGCCGTGCTCGCGGGCGTCGGCGACATGGCGTCGCTGGCCCGCGGCGGCGAAGACCCCACTCGCCTTGCCGCTGTACGCCACCACCGCGGTCGGTACCCCGGAGGAGAGCGCCGCGATGGTGGCGTGCATCCGCATCCCGCAGAACCAGTCGGTCCGGGCGATCACCCACTTGATCTGGTGGGCGTCCAGCCCCGGCGGCACGAGGGCGACCCGGTCGCCGTACCGCTGGACAAGCTGCCGGTACAGCCGCTCGCTGACCACGGTGTCGTCGTCCACCTTGCCCGGTGTCCGCACGTGCGGCACCAGCAGCACCCGGGTGTCGGGCTCGGCGAGCACCCGCTCGGCCAGCAACCGGGCCACCCGGACGCAGTCGGCGCGCAGCCGGAACTGCACGACGCTCTCCGGCCGGGCCAGCAGGCCGCTCACGTTGAGCCCGATCACCGGTCCCGGTGCCGCGGCGAACCAGGCCGCCATGGTGTCGTGGGCCGGGCCGGTCGGTTCGTGGGGTTCGAGAGCGAACGCCAGATCCACCCCCTCGCGGTGCCGGGCCGGGTCGAGGTCGTCGCCGAGCAGGTCACCGAGCGCGGCGAAGCTCTCCGGGTCCCGTGCCCAGGCCATCGTGGCGCCCCGCACCAGTGCCGTCGCCATGGCGCGCAGCCGGGGCGCGTGGAACGGCCCGTACGTCTGCGGGAGCAGCACCAGCGGCCGGCGGCGGAGCAGGGCGAGCCGCTTGGGCCAGGCCACCATCCGGAACCGTCGCTGGCCGTAGATGTCGCTGAAGCTGTCCCCGCCGCTGACGTCCAGCACGACGTGTGCCGCGTCGATCGCCGCCAGCCCGCCGTTGCCGAGGCCACCGAGTGCGGCGCTGACCCGCATGTTGACGAACGACTCGGGGCGGTGATAGCGGCGGGAGTGGCGGGCGCCGACCAGCCGGACCGGCACCAGCCGGCCCGCCACGTACGCCTGACCGGGGCGTTCCCCCCAGCCGTCGTCGAAGACCGTCACCCGCGCCCCGGGTTCGTGGGCGAGCAGGGTGCCCAGGGTGGCCGCGCGCAGCGCGCCGATACCCAGGTTGGCCTGCGCGTTGCTGACCCCGAACAGGCAGGCGCGGAGCGGGTCGGTGGGCCGGGCGTCCCGCTCGTGCCACCGTTGACCCGTCACGGCTCGATCACCATCTTCTCGCACCGGTACGCCTCCGCGTACCGGGACCGGCACTCCACGCCGCGCAGGCGGGCCAGGCCGAGGAAGACCTCCTCGTCCCACCAGTCCCGGTCCTTTTGGGACGGGTAGCACGCGTTCAACAACTCCACCTTCCGCCGGAGGTGTTCCTCGGACAGGGGCAGGTAGATGTTGCGCCGCCCCAGGTCGCCGTCCCACTTCGGGATCTCATAGTGCAACGCCGGTGACCGCCGGAAGGACGTGGCCACGAGCCGGGCGAGCGCCCGATGGTCCTGGTGGGCGTCGTCGTGACCCGGCGCGACGACCAGTTCGGCGTCCAGCGCACCGGCGGCCTCCTCGACGATCTCCTTGGCCGACGTCCACCGGCCCGGCACCCGGCCGTCGGGCAGCGTGTGCAGCGCGAAACTGAGCCGGGCCGCCGGCAGGAACGCCTCGGCCGCCGCGCGGGCCTCGGCGTGCCGGTCGGGCGTGCCGGTGAGCAGGACGTAGTGGACCCGCAGGTCCGGCAGGCCGGCCAGGGCCAGCAGCAGGCCGCCGGCACCGATCTCGATGTCGTCCGGGTGCGCGCCGAGCAGCGTCACGGCCCGCAGCCCGGTCAGCCGGAGGGTCGGCATTCAGCCCGCCAGCACGGCCGGGACCGGACGGGTCCGGCTCGGGTCCCAGAGCATCCACGGACAGCGGGCGGACCGGTACAGCTCCTCCAGTTCGGCCCGGTCCTTGAAGGTGTCGGCCGCCCGCCAGAACCCGGTGTGCCGCTGGGCCATCAACCGGCCGGCCGGCAGCAGCCGGTCGAAGGCCTGCGGCACCAGGTCCTCGCCGGCGCGCAGCGCGCCGAAGATCTCCGGCCGGAGAATGAAGTAGCCGCCGTTCTCCCACTGCATCAGCTCGCGGATCGGCCGGACCCGGTTCACCCGGTCGGTGTCCGAGATGTCCAGTACGTGATGGGTGGACTGCACCGGTACGGCGAGGACGCTGGCCGTGGCCGGGGCGGTGACGAACCGCTCGATCATGGTCGGCAGCGGCGCGTCGGTCAGGGTGTCCGCGTAGTTGGCCAGGAACACCTCCTCGTCCTCGACGTACCGCCGGACCCGCATCAGCCGTTCCCCGATGGTCGCGGTGAGCCCCGTGTCGATGAAGGTGATGTTCCAGTCGGTGATGTCGGTCGAGAACAGCCGCAGGTCCCGGCCGCCCCGGGCCAGCGTGAAATCGTTGGACAGCGTCTCGTCGTACCGCAGGAAGTAGTCCTTGACGGCCGCAGCGCCGTAGCCGAGGCAGAGGACGAAGTCCATGTGCCCGAAGTGGGCGTAGTAGCGCATCACGTGCCACAGCAGGGGCCGGTCGCCGATCATCGCCATCGGTTTGGGCGCCGAGGCGGCGTCCTCGCGCATCCGCATGCCCAGCCCGCCGCAGAAGAGCACCACTTTCATCAGACCACCGCCAGGTGCGGGATCGGGAACACCAGCCGGCCACCCCAGTCACGCACGTACGCGAGCTGCCGGGACAACTCGGTCCGCAGGTTCCACGGCAGTACGAGCACGTAGTCCGGCCGGTCGGCGGCGATCCGCTCGGGCGGATGGATCGGGATGTGCGTACCGGGCAGGAACCGGCCCTGCTTGTGCGGGCTGCGGTCGACGGTGTACTCCAGCAGGTCGGATCGGATCCCGCAGTGGTTGAGCAGGGTGTTCCCCTTGCCCGGCGCGCCGTAGCCGACCACCCGCCGACCCCGGGCGCGGGCGTCGTGCAGGAACTCGACCAGGTCCCGCTTGACCCCGAAGACGGCGTTCGCGAAGCCCCGGTATCCGTCCAGGCTGTGCAGGCCGGCCCGGGCCTCGGCGTCCAGCACCGCCTTGACGCTCGCCGACGGCTCGCCGGCCGGCCAGGAAACCGGGCCGGTGCTCGCCTCCGCCAAACCCCGGCTCCGGCTGTGCCCCGACGGGGAAACCGGGCGGGTGCTCGCCTCCGCCAAATCCCGGCTCCGGCTGTGCCCCGGGACCGGCCGGGCGTGTACCCGCAGCGAGCCGCCGTGCGTGGTCAGCTCCTCGACGTCCACCACGGCCAGGCCGCCGGTGGCCAGCGCCCGCTGCGCGGTGAGCAGCGACAGGTACTGGTAGTGCTCGTGGTAGATCGTGTCGTACTGTCGCCGTTCGATCAGCCGGAGCAGGTGCGGGAACTCCAGGGTGACCAGGCCGGTCCGCTTGACCAGCGCGGCCAGCCCCTCGGTGAAACCCACCAGGTCGGGCACGTGCGCGTAGACGTTGTTGGCCACCACCAGATCCGCCCGGCCGTGGGTGGCGGCCAGGTCGGCGCCGGTCTCCGGGCCGAGGAACCGGACCTTGGTACGGATGCCGTGCTGCCGGGCCACCGCGGCCACGTTCGCGGCGGGCTCGATGCCGAGCACCGGGACGCCCCGGTCGGCGAAGTGCCGCAGCAGGTAGCCGTCGTTGCTGGCCACCTCGGTCACCAGGCTGTGCCGGTCGAGGCCGAGCGCCGCCACCATGGTCTCGGCGAAGCGGCCGGCGTGCGCGACCCAGGACTGTGAGTACGACGAGAAGTACGCGTAGTGGCTGAAGATCGCCTCGCCCGACACGTACGCCGGTAGCTGCACCAGCAGGCACTCCGGGCAGATCCGCACGTGCAGCGGATAGAACGTCTCGGCGATGTCCAGCCGGTCGACCGGGAGGTAGCTCTCGCACAGCGGGGACATGCCCAGGTCGACGAAGGTCTCGGTCAACGCGGCCCCGCAGAGCCGGCAGATGGCCTTGGCCATGCCCCTCACCCCCACCAAACATGACGATCCGGTCCACCCGACCCGGCCACGCTAATCACGACATATGGCGGTACGACGGTTCAGTCCAGAATCCGACTGTCACGCCAGGTAGTCATGCCATTACTCATAGACTCCCCCTCGCTTGCCCTCCATCGAGGACGGGAGACCGCCGTGCGCGTGCTGGTGACCGGACACCACGGATATCTGGGCAGCGTGCTGACGCCGCTGCTGACCACAGCCGGGCACGAGGTGGCCGGGCTCGACACCGACCTGTACGCCGACTGCCTGCTCGGTCCGCCGCCACCGGAGGTGCCCGGTCGCCGGATGGACCTGCGGGACGTCGGCCCGGAGCAGTGCGCGGGCTTCGACGCGGTCGTCCACCTGGCCGCCCTGTGCAACGATCCGGTCGGCAACCTCGACCCCGCGCTGACCGTCGAGATCAACCAGCTGGCCACCGGGCGACTGGCCCGCGCCGCGAAGACGGCCGGAGTGTCCCGGTTCATCTTCGCCTCGTCGTGCAGCCTCTACGGCGCGGGTGCTGGTGACCGGCCGCTCACCGAGGACGCGCCGTTCGCGCCGCTCACGGTCTACGGCGAGACGAAGGTGGCGGCCGAGCGTGACCTGGCCGGGCTCGCCGACGACGACTTCTCGCCGGTCTTCGCCCGCAACGCCACGGCGTACGGCTTCTCACCCCGGTTGCGCGGTGATCTGGTGCTGAACGACCTGGTCGGGCACGCGCTGCTCACCGGGGAGGTGCGGTTGCTCTCCGACGGCTCGGCCTGGCGACCGCTGGTCCACGCCGAGGACATCGGGCAGGCCGTGCTCGCCCTGCTGGAGGCGCCCCGGGAGGTGGTACACGGCCGCGCCTACAACGTCGGGGCCAACGGCGAGAACCACCTCATCCGGGACGTCGCGGAGCTGGTCGCCGAGGTGGTCGACGGTGCTCGGGTGACCTACGCGGCCGGCGCCGGCACCGACGCCCGGGACTACCGGGTCGACTGTTCGCGGATCGCCGCCGAGGTCCCCGCGTTCCAGCCCCGGTGGACGGTGCGCAAGGGCATCGAGGAGCTGGTCGAGGCGTACCGGCGGTATGGGCTCAGGCTCGACGACCTGCGGGACCGCCACCAGCGGCTACCCCGGATCCGGACGCTGCGCGCGGCCGGCCGGCTCGGCGCCGACCTGCGGTGGAGCGGATCTCGATGACCGGGGCGGACGGCGCCGCCCCAGCCGGGGTGCGGCACCGGGCGGCCCGGCCCGGTGCCGTACCCGAGGAACTGTCCCGACCCGGCCCGAGCTGCGTCGCCTGCGGCGGCGGTCCGCTGGCGCCGTTCGCCGACCTGGGCCGGGTACCCGTGGAGTGCGGCGTCCACTGGGCCGACCGGTCCGCCGCGCTGGCCTCCCCACTCGGCCAGGTGTCGCTGGCCGTCTGCCCCGACTGCGGGTACGTCCGGAACATCGCCTTCGACCCGGCCGCGCTGCGCTACGACACCGGGATGGACACCAACCTGCACCACTCCCCCGCCTTCCAGTCGTTCACCTCGTGGTTGGTGGAGCACCTGACCGGGCGGTACCCGCTGGCCGGCGGCACCGTGCTGGACGTCGGCTGCGGGCAGGGCGAGTTCCTCCGCGAGCTGTGCCGGACCGCCCGCTGCCGGGGCATCGGCTACGACGCGATGTACGCCGGTCCGGAGGGACCCGACCCGTCCGGTGCGGTGCTGCACCGGGGCCACCTGCCGGCGTCCGGCGAACTGCCCCGGTACGACATGGTCACCTCCCGGCACTGGCTGGAGCACCTGGACGACCCGTACGGCTTCCTGGTCCGGCTGCGGAAGTCGGCCGGGGCCCGACCGGTGTACGGCTACCTGGAGGTGCCGGACGCCGAGTACGACCTGGCGACCGCCGGGTGGGAGGTCATCTATCCGCACGTGTCGTACTTCTCGGGTCATTCGTTGTGCCGGTTGGTCCGACGGGCCGGCTGGCGGGTGGTGGCCACCGGTCCACTGTTCGACGGGATGTTCCGGTTCGTGGAGATCTCCGCGAACGCGCCGGCTCCTGCCGTCGTACCCCGGCTGCCCGGCCTGGCCGACCGGGACCGCCAGCTCGTGGCGGTGGCCGGTTTCGCCGAGCGGCACGCGGCCGAGCGGCGGCGGTGGCGGGCGACCCTCGTCCGGCTGACCGCGGCGGGCGCCCGGCCGGTGCTGTGGGGCGCCGGTTCCCGGGGCGTGCAGTTCCTGCACCTCGCCGACCCGGACCGGCGACTGGCCGCCGTGGTGGACGTGAATCCACGCAAGTGGGGCCGGTACCTGCCGGTGACCGGGCACCGGGTCGAGCCGCCCCGGTCGCTGGCCGACCTCGCCCCGCGAGCGGTGATCATCACCAACCCGGCCTACCGGGACGAGATCGCCGCCGCGCTACGCGGGCTCGGCGTGGACGCCGAACTGTTGGTCGCCTGACGGGCGGTGTTGGTCGCCCGGCGGTCGGCTCGGCCGGTTGCCGGAGCAGGAGGGAGAGCGATGACCGGGTTTCCCCGGGTGAGTCTCGGAATGCCGCTGTTCAACGCCGAACGGTACCTGCCGGCATGCCTCGACGCCCTGCTCGCGCAGGACTATCCCGACTTCGAGCTGATCATCAGCGACAACGCCTCCACGGACGGCACCTGGGACATCTGCCACCGCTACGCGACCGCCGACCGGCGGATCCGGCTGCACCGCAGCCCCCGCAACCTGGGCGGGCACGTCAACTACGCCCGGGTGGTGCAGTTGGCCCGGGGTGAGCTGTTCAAATGGGCCGCGTACGACGACCTGTGCCTCCCGCGCCTGCTGCGGGCCTGTGTGACCGAACTGGACCAGGCCGGGCCGGGCACCGTGCTGGCCTATCCCCGCACGATCCTCATCGACGACGAGGGCGCCACTCTCGGTCCGTACGACGATGGCCTGGACCTGCGGGATCCCCGGCCGTGGCGCCGGGTGGCGCTGGTCGCCGACCGGGTCAACCTGTGCCACGCGCACTTCGGGGTCGTCCGGCTCGCCGCGCTGCGCCGGACCGGGCTGATCCGCCCGTACCTCGGGTCGGACTACACGCTCGTCGCCGAACTCGCCCGGCTCGGCGAGATCCACGAGGTGCCCGAGCGGCTGTTCCTGCGCCGGCTGCACCGCGCCTCGACCCGGCAGGCCGGCGGTTCCGTGAGCGCCGGGGTGGCCTGGTTCGCCCCGGGCCGGCCGGCCGACGCGGTCGAGTCGCCCCGTCGCCGGATGCGCACCGAGACCACCCGCGCGTTGGCCAGCGGGGACCCGCCACTGCCCAACCGGCTCGGCTGCGCGACCGCCTTCCTCGCCGCCTGGCAACTACGCCGGGCGCGCGTCCGGGTGGGCGACTGGCGACGGCGACTCCGGCCGCAGCCGGCCGCCCTGACCAGCAGCGGTGCGACATGACGGGGGCGGTCACCGGCGCCACCGACCCGAGGCCCGGTCCGGCCGGCAGCACCGGCCCGACCGGCGGGGCCGGGGGCAGCACCGGCCCGACCGGCGGGGCCGGTCCGGAAGCCGGTGGGCCGGCCGGGCACGCCGCCCGGGTCCGCTCGGCGATCGGCTGGTCCTATCTGCTCACCGTCGGCCGGTTCGGCTCGTCGGTGCTGGTCACGTTCCTCCTGGCCAAGCTGCTCGGGCCGGCCGAGTTCGGCATCGTGGCGATGGGGACCGTGCTCGTCCTGATCGTGCAGACGGTGCTCCAGCAGGGCCTGACGGCCGCCATCGTGCAACGCGAAAAGCTCACGGCCGCACATCTGGACGCGGCGTTCGTGGTCCTCGCCGTCTCCGGGGCGGGGCTCACCCTGCTCACCGTCGCCATCGCCCCCCTGTGGGCGATGGTCAACCGGGAACCGGGGCTGACCGGGGTCACCATCGCGCTCGCCCCGATGGTGCTGCTCCAGGGACTGTCGATCGTGCCCGAGGCGTTGCTGCGCCGCGAGTTGCAGTTCCGGGCGGTGGCCATCCGTACCCTGCTCGCCGCGCTGCTCAGCGGGATACTCGGGCTGGTGCTGGCGCTGACCGGCGCCGGGGTGTGGGCGCTGGTGGGCCAGCAGGTGTCCAGCGCGTTCATCAGCCTCGTCGTACTGTGGCTGGTCTGTCCGTGGCGGCCGGGTGGGCGGCCGAGGTTCGGTGCGCTGCGGGAGTTGTGGGCCTTCTCGGCGCACTCCGCGAACGCCGGCCTCGGCGCGATGCTCAGCTCCCGGATCGACCTGATCGTGACCGGCCTGGTCTTCGGCCCGGTCGCCACCGGCATCTACCGGCTGGCGGCCCGGCTGCCGGACGTCGTCGTGGACATCACCGTACGCTCGTTGCAGCAGGTCGCGTTGCCCGCGCTGGCTCGGTTGCAGCGCGACCGGACGGCGTTCGCCGGCCACCTCGCCCGGCTGCAACACCTCGGCGCGGTCGCCGGACTGCCGGTGCTGGGCGTGCTGTCCGCCGTGGCGGACCCGCTGGTGCGGTTCCTCGGCCCGCAGTGGTCCGGCACCGCGCTGCCGCTGCGGCTGCTCTGCCTGTTCGGTGCGGTCAACGTGTACGGGGTCCTGCTCGGCCCGGCGCTCCAGGCGATCGGCCAACCGGGCCGGCTCGCCGCCATCACCTGGGTACGCGGGCTGCTCGGCGCGGGCGTGCTCGCCGCCCTGGGCAGCCTGCTGGTCGGCGAGCGTCCGGCGACCCAGGCCGCGGGCGTGGCGGTGGCCGGCGTACTCCTACAGCTCGCGGTCAACGCCGTGGCCCTGCACGTCACAGTACGGCGCGCGGCCGGCGCGTCGCTGCGCGACTTCGTCCTGCCGACCGTGCCGGCGGCCGTGGCGGCCGGACTGGCGGCGGCCGTCCCCGCGGTGGCCGCCCGGCTCGGCGCCGTCCAGCTCGGCCCGCTGCTCGAACTGCTGGTGCTGGGCGCCGCCGCAACCACGGTGGCCGGTGGCGTGCTGCTGGCCACCGACCGACCGTTGCGTCGGCTGCTGCTGGTCCGGCTGCACCGGGGCCGCCGGGCATGGTCGCACCGGGACCACCGGGTACGGCTGCACCGGGCCCGTCGTCCCGGGCCAGCCGACCCGCCCCCGAACGGCTCAGCCCCAGCGAGCAGGGCCCCGAACGGCTCGGTCCATGGCGGCCCGGTCCATGGCGGCTCAGCCCCGAACGGCTCGGTCCCGGACGGTGTGGTCCCGGACGGCGCGGTTCCGGGGTGAATCGCCACCGTCGCGCGCGGTAGGGGCCCGCCTCGCTTACCGTTGAGGCATGTCCCGGGAAGCGTGGCTCGTACTACTGTCGCTCGGTGGTCTGATCGCGCTCGCCGCCGCCGTGGGCGCGGCCATCCTGGCGGTCCGGGTCTGGCGGACCCGCCGGATGCTGACCGAGCTGGGCGCCGCCGGCAAGGTGGCCTTCTACGGTGCGCTGATCTACACCATCTTCCCCGTCGATCTGCTGCCCGACCCGATCTACCTGGACGATCTCGGCGTGCTGGCCGGGGCGCTCATCTACCTCACCAAGCTGCTGCACCGGCATCGTGCCGCACAGCTCGCGGCCGGACGGCCGCTCGGTGGCGGACAGTGGCCCGACCCGCGTCGGTTCGCGGTTCCCCGCGTCCCCCCGCCGGGCACCCTGCCCGCCGCACCCGCCGCGCTGCCCCCCGCACCACGTCCGCTGCCCACCCCGCCTGCCGCGCCGGGCGCCGCGCCGACCCTGCCTGCCGCGCCGACCCCGCCGTTCCCGACGCCGAGTGGGTACCCGCCGCCCCGGCTCCCGGCCGGCCCGCCGCCACCCACTCGGCGGCTCCCACCCGGATCACCCGGATCGCCCGGTCGCTGACCCTCACCACGGCCCGAGGATCGACCCGCCCGGCTGCTCCGCGCCCCACCGCCGTCGCCGTGCCCGTCGCCGTCGCCGTGCCCGTCACCGTGCCCGTCGCCGTCGCCGTGCCCGTCACCGGAGATCTTGGACGCAAACCGTTCGCAGCAAACGGTTTGCGTCCAAGATCTCAGAGATTCGGCCGGCGACGGCGGCCTGGGCCGCCACTGCCCGGCGATGGCCGGGCGGTTCTGCCGGACCGCTCGGAAGAAGCGCGCGTACAGCTCGGCCGCCGACCGGACCGGTAGCTCACGAACGGCGTCGATGAACAGAGCCGCCAGGTACGCCGCGACCGCTCGGCTGCCCGGCGGCGGCCGGGCGGTTCTGCCGGACCACCCGGAAGAAGCGCGCGTACAGCTCGGCCACCGGTCGATCCGGTAGCTCACGAACGGCGTCGACGAACAGAGCCGCCAGGTACGCCGCGACCGCTCGGCGATCCGGCTCGGTGGCGAGCATGTCCCGGGCGGTCTGGCACGGGTATTCGTCGCCACACTCGCCACACGCCCACCCTGGTGCTGGTAGGTGCGCCGGGCGCGCGATGATCACCGCCGGTCCCGGTTGGCGGTTCTTCCCCGACTGGAGATCGGGCCCCGGTTCCACACCCGTTTCCGGTACGCGGCCGGGAGAGCCTCGGTTGGTTCGGTGGCCCATCTCGGCAGCCACGTCGGCGGCTGCGCCGCTGGCCGGGTGTCGACACAGCCCTGGCGGAGTCGCCACGGCAGGCCACAGACACAGCGTCGGGAGAACAGGTGCCGGCGTCGGTGCATGGTCACGCCTCCTCGCGATAGTCGGGGCCGGCCCCCACGGGGCTGAGGGCCGGCCGGTCGATTCCGCCCGTCCCGTCTGTTGCCGCAGACCCGGGCGTTCCACCAATTGCGAGTTTTCCAATCGTGACAGGACACTTACACCTCGCTACGGTGTGTTATCAGAACACTCCAGACGTTCTGTGGGGGACACGGGTGAACACTGTTTTACGGGCGGCGATGGCCGAGGCGGGAGAAACGCCCGAATCACTCGCCGAGCGCGTGGGGGTGGATCCGAAGACCGTGGCGCGATGGTTGGCGCCCGGTCGGATCCCACACGCGCGGCACCGGGTGGCCGCCACTGAGGCACTGGGCCGGGACGTGGGGGACATTTGGCCGGACGTCCTGGTGTACCGGACGCCGTCCTGGTTCCGGGAGTGGGTCGAGTGGGAACGGGAGGCGACCGCACTGCGCTGGTTCGAGCTGGCCTGGGTGCCGGGTCTGTTGCAGACCGAGGCGTACGCCCGAGCCACCCTGGCCGACGAACTGCTGACCGAGGTGGAGCGGGACCAGCTCGTCGCGTCCCGGCTGAGCCGACAGGCGATCCTTCGCCGGGAGCGGCCACCGCTGCTCGTCGCCGTCATCGACGAGGCCGCGCTGCGGCGTCCGATGCACAACAACGCGGCGATCATGGCGGAACAGTTCACCCACCTGGCCGAGTGCGCCGCCATGCCCTGGGTGCAGGTCCACGTCGTGCCAGCCAATGTCGGGCTGTACCCGGGCCTCGGCGGTCAGTTCATCATCGCCGAACTGCCGGACAGAAAGCGGGTGGCCTACGTGGACGGTCAGGCACGAGCGCAAACCATCGAGCAGGCCGCCGAGCTTGCTACCCTGGACCGGCGGTGGGAACAGATCCGTGGCGAGGCCCTCTCGCGGCAACAGTCCCTCGATCTGATCAAGGAAGCGGCATCGTCATGGACGTGACCGGAGCCACCTGGCGCAAGAGCACCCGCAGCGGCAACAACGGCGGGGCCTGCGTAGAGGTCGCAGACAACCTGCCGGACGTCGTGCTGGTCCGCGACACGAAGGACCGCGACGGCGGCACCCTGACCGTCAACCCGACGCAGTGGCAGCGCTTCGTCGACCTCGCGAAGCGACTCGGTCCGCTCGCCTGACCGCACCGCCCGACGCCGGCACCCCGCCGTCTGGTCGCCTGACCGCGCCACCCAACCCGCACCCCGCCCGTCAACCGGGGTGCCGGCGTCGGTGGCAGCGATGGCAACTCCCGCGCGTACCGACCGAACTCGCCTCCGCAAGCCGCCGCCTGCCCTCGCCTGACGACGGTTGAGCGTGAGCGCCCAGGACCGTGGCCGGTGATGAAGTAGATAGATCGACTTCAGGTAGTGCCAAACGACCGAAGACTGTTGCGTCGAACGTTCGCCGCGTGACACGGTTTGCCTCGTCGAGCCGCCGGGAGGAACTGTGGCACGCTCATGGCAACCAGACAGTTCAGCGAACTTCCGCAGGCGACTCGGACGGTCGGCTGCCGAGCTTGGTGACAGCGGGGGCACCACCACCTGCCCCGATATTTGGGAGCTGTCCAACGGCGATGTCGCGGTGATCGGCCGGGACCTGACCGACTCCTACGCCGGCCGGTTGCCCGCCGACGTCAGCGTCGGCGCCGGCGAACGCATCGTCGTCATTCCGCGCAGCATGGTGGTCGCCGCCAAGCCGGACATCCCGGATGCGTGATCTGCTGGCCGCAGTTGACCGGCAATCCCTGACACTGTCCGACTACGATGCCGACTTCTACCGACAGGTCGAATCCGTTGACGGCCCGATTCTCAAGACTGAACGCATCCAGACCTTCCGGGAGCCGGGAAGCCCAAGTTGGGAGGCGTACGACGGCGGTCGGTGGGACGAGGCGCTGCACATCGCCAACCAACCGGACCCGGCGCTGGCGGAATTCCTTCGGAAACTCGCCGCCCGCGGCTCGGGGCTGCGCCGACTTCGCATCGTCGAACTGCCACTGACCCCCTACCTCGTGTGGGAGATGAACTTCTTCCGCCACCGGGTGGACGCGGGCGAGGAAATCCATATCCTCGATGCCAGTCATGTCGCGAGTCTTGAGGCGGTGCATGGCATGGTTCCGGAACTCATGATTGTTGGCTCGCAGGCCGCCTATCAGGTGCTGTACGACGAAGCTGGCACTCCGGTCGGCGCCAGCAAGGTCACCGATCCGACGGTCGTTGACGAGTGTCGTAGTCAGGTGGCAGCAATGTTCGTGGGGGCGGAGCCATTCGAGTCGTTCTTCCGGCGGGAGGTCGACGGCAGGAAGCCCTGGGGTCGTCGCCCGTAGCGGCCGATCGAGAGTTGTGGAGGCGAGGTGCCCCGATCCCGGAGAGGCTCCGACCTGGCTCGTCGCTCGGTCACTCCGACGGTGGTCCTACTCGCCCTGCTGAGCGGTCTGATCCTGGTCCTGCTGACTCCTTCGGCGTTGTCGTTGATCGGCAATGGCTCCGGATACGACTGGCCACTGCTCGGGAACGTCGGCCAGGCGTACGGCGCGGCCTCCGCGATCCTCGCGGCCTTGGCGCTGGTTGGTGTTGTCTGGTCGCTGGTCCTTCAGGCCCGCGAGGCGAAGGCGAATCGTGAACAGGCGATTCGGGCGCTGCACACCGACCTGCTGAAGATGGCAATCGAAGAGCCCGAATTCTTGGCATGCTGGGGGCCGATCGCCGAGGCGGATGATCTTGAATGGTTCCGGAAACACGTCTACACCAACCTGATCGTCACGCACTGGCAGCTGATGTGGGAGGTGGGAGCCCTCTCCGAGACGCACCTGAGGGTGCTCGCCGACCAGTTCTTCCAGGGCACGTCCGGGAGGCGGTTCTGGGCCGAGGCCAGGGACCCCCGCAAGAAGACGGAGAACTCCCGGCGGGCGCGACGATTCACCACCGTCCTGGACCAGTGCTACATCGAGTCGCTTGCTCGACACCCGTTCAGCGACAACCTCTCTGAGCAGCGCGTCCCAGCGGAGGGGCACGGCGCTGAACCTGGAACTCTGGCTCAGATTGTTGCGGGTGCCCTCATCGGAGTGACCGCCACGGTCGTCGGACACCAGTTCTGGAAGCGCTACGTCAGACCACGCTCCCGCACGTAGGCCTCAAGGTGCTACTCGGGAGGGTCTGGTCGTCCGGCAGGGTACGGACGGTCCCTGCCGGCAGCTCCTCACCGTGTCCAGCGGGGACGGCCCGGTGGGTGGCGCCGCAAAGTGTCGGAGCCGGATGTGAGGATGCCTCTCCACAGCGGACATTGGGCGCGGAGGAACGGATGAGTGTCGACACCTTCTGGCGGCGGATCCCGGCGGAGGCGATCGGCGGGCTCGGCCCGCGCCAGCTCGGTGTGCTGGTGCCGAGCCGGTCGGAGGCCGGCTTCGCGGCGCTCGTCGCCGCCGGCCGGCTGGTGGCGGTGCCGGACGGCGGCGCGTTGATCGGCGAGTTGCTCCAGCTCGGCGCGGCGGACGGGCCCTGCTCGGGGGTCGCCAAGTGGCTGGCGGCCGGTCCGCCGGACTGGGACGACCGGCACCGGGTCGGCGTCTTCCGGCCGGAGTTCGTCCGGCAGGCCGCCGAGTTCCTGGCCGAGGTGCCGGTCGACGAGTGGGCGGGGCGGTTCCGCGCCGACCTTGCCGACTTCGCCGCCTCGCTCGATCGCTGTCGACCGTACGACGAGGATCGGCATGGCACCGTCCGGGCCGGCCTGGGCGCGCTGCGTGACCTGTTCACGGTCGCCGCCGCCCGGGACGAGGCGGTGATCGAGAAGATGACGGTCTGACCTCATGGCGCCGGGGTGGGTGGGTTGAACACGATGGCCCGGCCGTCGGCCAGCACCGGTTGGTTGACCGCGTACTGCAGGGCCATGTTGCCGGTGGCGTTCTCGATCCCGACGGTCGCGCTGTCACCACGCTCCCGGGTGTCCTTCGTGGACAGGCCGGCGTAGTTGAAGGTGAACTGGCCCTTCTCGGAGATGACCGCCTCGATCGACAGCCGGGCCGAGGATGACCCGTAGTAGCCGACGTTGCGCCATTCCACCACGTACCGGCGGTTCGGGGCGCTGCCCAGCACGGCGGTCCGGACGCTGGAGTCGGGCCACACCCGCAGGTCGTCCCAGAACGGATAGAGGGAGGCGTTCGGCGCGGTGACGGTCGGGATCGGTCCGTTGATCGGCGACGATCCGCCCGGGTCGAGGAACGACACCAGGCCGTTGGTCGAGATCCACGCCGTGCTGTACGACTGGCCGTAGAGCGGTACCGGGAAGGGCAGCGTCACGGCGGTCACCGCGTCGTCCCCGCTCAGCGGCAGCACCGTGCCGTCGGCCGGTTCGAAGGGCTGGCCGGGCACGGCCGTGCAGGTGTAGCCGAAGCGGTCCTTGCAGCCGGCGGTGCTGGTGAAGGTGGCCGTCCAGGTGCTGGCCGTCGCGGGCGCGGTGATCACGTGGGTCCGGGCGCCGCCGTCGGACCACCGTTTGAAGGAGTACGTCCCGCCGAGTGCCACCTGCGGGCTGGGGGTGCTGATGGTGTTCGTGGAGCCGACGATGACCGCGACCGTCGCCGGGGCGGTGTGTTCGGCACCGTCCACGTCCACCATCAGTCCGGGCGGGTCGGTGGCGATCGTCAGGTTCACCGTCTTCGGGTCGAGCCGCAGCGTGGTGCTGCCGGTCAGGCCCTGCCGGTCCGTGGCTGTCAGGGTGAGTTCCAGGTGCGACGGGTACTCGTGGTCGGGGGCCAGGAAGCTGCCGCTGGCCACCCCCGACGAGGTCAGCACGACGTGCGTGTGGCAGCTGCCGGTGAGATCGCAGTGCCGGTTGATCAACTGCCAGGACAGCGCGCTGGCCGGCAACGTACCGTCCTGGGGGTCGGTGGCGTGGCCACTGAAGGTGATCTTCTGGCCCACCACCCACCGCAGGGTGCCGGCGGGGCTGTCGATCACCGGCACCGGAGCGCCGACCGAGACCAGCACCTGTCTGGTGACCGTCGAGGTCCGGCCGCCGCTGTCGGTCACCTCCAACCGGGCGGTGTAGCTCCCGGAGGTCCGGTAGGTGTGCGTCACGGTGGGTCCGGTGGCGTCCACCGACCCGTTGTTGTCGAAGTCCCACCGGTAGCTGAGCAGGTCACCCGGGTCGGGGTCGGACGACGCGGAACCGTCGAAGGTGACGGTCAGCGGCGCGGTCCCCGAGGTCGGGGTGGCGGTCATCATGGCGACCGGCGGTGAGTTGCCCGCCGTGTAGTGGAACCGCCGGATCGTCCCGCCGGCCAGGTCCGCGTAGTAGACGTCACCCTCGGGACCGATCTCCAGGTCCACCGGGGTGGCAGCGGTCGGCGCGAACGAGACGATGTCGGCCGGGTCGGGCAACCCGGTGCTGCCGGTGCGCATGGCCCAGATGCAGCCCCGGGAGTAGTCGGCGAAGAACAGCGCGCCCGCGTAGCTGGCCGGGTAGCCGCCGCCCGCGCCGGGGTAGAAGGCCACCCCGCTGGGTGACGACCCGCCGGTCGGGCAGCTCTCGCCGGCCACCACCGGCTGGCTGTGCTGGTACGTGAAGTACGGCGGGACGAACGCGCCGGCCCCCGCGCCGTACAGGCTCTCGCAGAGGTTGAGGTTCGCGGCGTCGTACCCGCTCTGCCGGTTGTTCCCCTCGTAGCAGGGCCATCCGTAGTTGCGGACCGGGCCGGGCACCGGGTCGGGGATCCGGTCGATCTCCTCCCAGGTACGCCAGCCCACATCTCCCGCCCACACCTCGCGGGTGCCCGGCCGGAACGTCCAGCGGAACGGGTTGCGCAACCCGTACGTGAGGATCCGTCGGGCGTTCGGGTCCGAGTTGGCGGCCAGCGGGTTGTCCGGCAGCGCCGCGCCGGTCGCCGGATCGATCCGGATCAGCGTGCCGGACAACCCGGTCCGGTCCCCGGGGGTACGCAGGTCCTGTGACCGCAGCGCACCGCCCTCGGCGGTGGGCGGCTTCATGGTGCCACCGACCGCGGCCGGCGGGTCGCCGCACGGGTTCGACGGGCTGCCGGCCTGCCCGTAGTCGACGAAGGTGGCCGAGGCGCCCTCCCCGCCGGTGACGTAGAGCGCACCGTCGGGGCCGAAGTGCAGGTCACCGATGGAGTGGCTTTCGATCTGCTGGCACCAGTCGTTCACCAGGACCTGCTCGGTGCCGGTCATCACGTTGCCGTCCGCCCGCAACCGGGAGACCCGGCTGCTGGTGAGGCAGTTGCCGATGCTCGGGCAGCTGTCGTGGTACGTGGGTGCGGTCCCGCCGATCCGGCCGTCGTAGGTGTAGCTGACGTAGACGTACGGGTCGGCCGGGAAGCCCGGCGGCAGGGCCAGGCCGATCAGGCCCATGTCCTCGTAGTTGTAGACCTTGGCGCTGAGGTCGGCGAAGACGGTGGGACTGGTGTCGGTCAGGTTGTCGAAGACCTTGATCACGCCGTCCTTCTGGGCCACGAAGACCCGCCCGTCCGGCGCGAAGACCAGCTTGGTGGGCAGCGTGAGCCCACTGAACACCACCTGCTCGGCAAACCCCGCCGGCGGCCCGGCCGTGGCCGTGCCGGTGACCGACCGGTCGGTCACCGGCGACCCGGACCCGGCGGTGGCCGACCGGCCGGATCCCGAGTGGACGGGCGGCGTCGCAGCCGAGCCGGGCACCGGGGGGATGGGCGCGACCAGCGTGCCGGTAAGCAGGACGCCGACCAGCGTCCGGGACAGTCCTCGTCGTACCAGCCTCATGGTGCGCCCCCTCTTCCGTCCGTCGCGCGCCCGCGACGGAACGCCTTGGACCAGCATCTGCGCAGGTCAGCGGGGTGGTCTGTCGGGACGCCGACCGCATCGGCCGCCGTCGGGGCACTTCCGGCCGGCCGTTCGGCGCCGGCCGAGGGACCGATCCGCCCGGCCGCGCCGACACCCGGTGGATGCCGCCACCGGATGCCGCCACCGGGCCCGCACCGGGCCGCCACCCAGCACCAGGACAACACCGCCACGGGGTACGCGTCGGAAACCGCAGCGACCGCAGGCCGCGATGGAAATTGCGGTCAGGCGCACCGGAAACAATTTCCATCGCTGATTTTGTGAATCGAATTCACCACTCCTCGAACCGAGTGCCGGAAGATCCGCGGCGCGACCGTAAAAGAACCACCAGTTGCAGGAAAGGCCAGCTCACGACAGGTGTGCCGATGTAAGGAAGCTGACATTAATAAACGATTACGACCCTTGCCGAAGCACTCATGATGCCGCAGTGTCATTCCTCGGGCGTGCCACGGGAATGCAGTTCCCGATTAGTCGATCGACATTCGGCGCCCCGGCCATGCGGCGGACGAAATGTGAGGCGGGAATGGCTGACCGGGCACCGCACATCGTGATCGTGGTCGTCAACCTGCCCGCCGAACGGGACCGCCGGGTGATCCGGGAGTGTCAGTCGCTGGAGTCGGCCGGTTACCGGACGACCGTGATCTGTCCCCGAGGTCCGGACCGGCTGGAGATCCTGCCCGGCACGGTGGCGACCCGGATCCGCCCCTTCCGGCAGCCGTTCGCCGGCTCCGGCGTGCTCTCGTTCGCCGCCGAGTTCGCCTGGGCGCTGCTGGCGGTGACCGCCCGGCTGCTCGTTCTCCTGCTGACCGACCGGGTGGACGCGGTACAGACCTGCAACCCGCCGGACGTGTTCTGGGTGCTCGCGCTGCTGATGCGGGCGTTGGGCCGGCCGTTCGTCTTCGACCACCACGATCTCAACCCCGAGCTGTACGAGTGCAAGACCGAGCACCCCCAGCCGCTCGTGCTGCGCC
Source organism: Plantactinospora sp. A48 (assembly GCF_055793945.1). Classification (NCBI taxonomy): domain Bacteria; kingdom Bacillati; phylum Actinomycetota; class Actinomycetes; order Micromonosporales; family Micromonosporaceae; genus Plantactinospora; species Plantactinospora sp. A48. The sequence goes on from NZ_JBTIXF010000019.1 coordinate 57,947, forward strand.
TGCTGCTGGCCTTCGAATGGCTCTCCTGGCGCTGCGCCACCGCCGTCGTCGCGACCAACGAGTCGTACCGGGATCTGGCGATCCGGCGGGGCGGCTGCGATCCCGACCGGGTCGTGGTGGTCCGCAACGGCCCGTGGCTGGCCGAGGCGGAGGCCCCGGCGGAGGCGCTCCCGCCGCACCGGGCGGACCGGCACCTCATCGTCTACCTCGGGGTGATCAACCCGCAGGACCATGTGGCGGCGGCCGTCCTGGCCGCCGAGGGACTGGCCCGGCTGCGGGGTACGGCGGACTGGCGGCTGGTCATCGCCGGCGACGGGGAGAGCCTGCCGGAGCTGCACCGGCTGGCCACCCGGCACGGTCTCGACCAGGTGGTCCGGTTCACGGGTTGGTTGGAGCCCGAGGCCGTGGACGGGTTGCTGCGGTCGGCCTCGATCGGCATCCAGCCCGACCCGCCCAGCCGGATGGCCGAGCTGTCCACCATGGCGAAGACCGTCGAATACCTGGCTCGCGGGCTGCCGGTGGTCGCCGTCGACCTGCTGGAGACCCGGCGTACCGCCGCCGGCGCCGCGCTGTACGTCCCGACCGGCTCCCCGGACGAACTGGCCGCGGCGCTGCATCGGCTGCTCGATGATGACGAGACGCGGGCGGCGATGCGGGAGGTCGCCCGGCGCCGGTTCCGGCACCACCTCGCCTGGGATCACCAGGCCGTGGTCTACCTGGACCTGTGGCGCCGACTGCTCGCCCCGCCGGCCGGCCCGCCCCACCAGCGCGCCGCCGCCGACCCCACCGTGGCCGCACGCCGGCCCACCGAAACCGGTACGGCCGGTCCGCCGCGCTGACCGGTCCCGCTGCTCCCCCTTCCTCTCCCGCTCACCGAAAGGGTTCCTGGATGGACCTGCTCGACCTGCTGAAGCTCATGCTGCGGCGGTGGTACGTCACGGTTCCGGTGCTGCTGGTCGCCCTGGCCGGCGCCGTCGGGGTCGGCCAACGGATACACCCGGAATACAAGACGAGCGCGGCGGTCGTCCTGGTGCCGCCCACCACACCCGTAGCGGAACCCGCCCGGGGCACCACCCCGCGACCGGGGAACCCGTGGCTGACGATCGGCGAGGAACAGATGGCCCAGGCCGTACAGATATCCATCTCCGCGCGTCCGGCCCGGGACCGGGTGGCGACCGCCGGCGGCACGCCCGACTACAAGGTCGACGCGGTTACCCGTACCTCGATCCTCACCATCGACGTCACCGCCCAGACCGAGGCCCAGGCGCTGGCCACGGTCAGCACGGTGACCCGGTTGATCGACGCCGAGGTGGCGAGCCGGCAGGAGGAGTACCGGCCCCGACCCGGCGAACAGATCAGCACCAAGGTGCTCGACGCCGGCCTGGACGTCACCCAGTCGCGGTCCAACGTGCTGCGGGCGCAGATCGTACTGGTGGTCATCGGCCTGCTGGGGGCGGCCAGTTGCGCGGCGATGGTGGACGGCGCCCTCCGGCACCGCGCCGCCCGGCGGGGAGCCCGCCGGCACGCCGGAGGGGTCCGGGCCATCTCCGGGCCGGACACGGGGGTCGCCGGAAGCGCGCCGCCCATCCCGGCTCCCCCGGCGCCCGCGCCGCCCATCCCGGCGCCGGCACCGCCCGCGCCGGCACCGCCGCAGCCCATGCCGCCCCGGCCACCGGTACCCGCCGGAGCCGCCCCGCCGGCCGGGCCCGGGCCGCAGGGTCACCCGGCCGAGCCCGGATCGCCGGGCTGGGGCAGCCCGTCCCCCGCGCCGGACGACACGGTCGTGCTCACCACGGTCCGCCGGGCGGGCCGGGATGCCGGTTGACCTGGGGCCGGCACCGGCCACCCCGACCGAGGCCGCGACGAGCCACCCGGCGCACGGTCACCCGGCCGGCGACCCGGCGACGCTCCCGGCGGACGGTCACCCGACCGGCCCGGACACCCACCGGTCGGGCACCGTCTACGACGGTCACATTCCGACGGTACGACGGGCACCGGACGCCTCCGGCCCGCTGATCGTGCTGCTCCTGCTCTGCTACCTGCTGCCGGCTCGGCTGATCTTCCCGCCGCTGGCCGCGTTGGGCCGTCCCTGCGCCCTGCTGGCGATAGCCCTGTTCGTCTGGTGGGCGCTGACCCGGCTGCACCCGCAGCTGAGCGTCCGGGGGCGGCAGCCGATGCGGTGGGCCCTGGTCGGCTACCTGATCACGATCGGCGCCTCCTACCTCGCGGCGCAGGGCCGGGGGATGCCGGTACTGGAGTCCAACGGCGCCGACCGCAGCATCCTGATGGCCCTCGGCGGTGCCGGCGTGCTGCTCTGTGCCGCCGACGGGTTGCTGACCCGGGACCGGATCGACCGGGTGCTCCGCTGGCTCTGCTGGGGCTGCGGATACATGGCGCTCATCGCGCTGGCCCAGTTCGTCCTGCACCGCGACTTCACGGTGTGGATCCGGCTGCCGCCGCTGCTGGTCTTCCAGCGGGACCTGGTGGGCTTCGTGGACCGGGGTGGTGCCGGGCTGTTCCGGGTCGCCGGTACGGCCGGGCACTACATCGAGTTCAGCGTGCTGATGGTGATCGGGCTGGTGGTGTCGATCCACCTGGCCCGGTTCTCCCCGCTGCGCCGCGACCGCCAGGTCTTCGCCGCCCTGGCCCTGCTCCAGGCCGGCGTCATCCCCATCTCGCTGTCCCGGACCGGCGTCCTCGCGCTGGCCGCCGCGATCCTGCTGCTCGGGATCTGCTGGCCGCTGCGGACCACGGGCAACGTCCTGATCGCGGGGGTGTTCCTGACGGCCCTGATCCAGGCCGCCCGCCCCGGGCTGCTGTCCACCCTGCGCGCCCTGCTCTTCGCCGGTGAGCGGGATCCCAGCGTGCAGGGTCGGGTGGAGGACTACGCCTACGTCGCGCCGTTCATCCGGGAGCGGCCGTGGTTCGGCCGGGGCACCGGCACCTGGCTGCCCGAGCTGTACCAACTGCTCGACAACCAGTGGTTGCAGACCCTGGTCACCACCGGGATCGTCGGCGTCGCCGGCCTGGTTGTGCTGTTCGGCAGCGGGATCGTCGTCGCCGGCCGGGTCCGCCGGTACACCCGCTCCGCCCGGGACCGGGACCTGGCGGTGGTCCTCGCGGTCGCCGTCGCCGTGGCCGCGGCCAGCGCGTTCACCTTCGACGCCCTGTACTTCACCACCTACTTCATCACCGTCCACCTGCTGCTGGGACTGTCCGGCGCGCTGTGGCGGATGACCCGAGCGGAACGACTCAACCAGACCAGAGGTACCAGATGAGCGGCATCGACATCCTGATGGTCACGTACAACCGGCCGGAGTACGTCCGGCTGTCCCTGCCCCGGCTGTTGGAAACCTGCCCGCCGGACGGCCGGGTCTGGGTGTGGCACAACGGCAACCACGCCGAGACGCTGGCGGTGGTCGGGGCGTACCGGGGGCATCCGAGACTGCACCGCTTCCATCACGACCCGGCGAACCCGGGGTTGCGCGAGCCGACGAACTGGCTGTGGCGGGAGGCGACCGGCGCCTGTCTGGGCAAGGTCGACGACGACTGCCTGGAGGAACCCGGCTGGCTGGAGCGGCTGTCCCGGGCGCACGAGGACGTGGCGCAGTTCGGCGTGATCGGCGCCTGGCGGTTCCCCGACTCCGACGTCGACGCCGGGCTGGTCGCGCGGAAGCTGGCCGACTACCCGTACGGACACACGCTGCTGCGCAACCACTGGGTGCAGGGCAGCGGCTACCTGCTCAAACGGGAGGTGGTGGGGCAGCTCGGCCCGATCCGGCCGGACGAGTCGTTCACCCGGTGGTGCATCCGGGCGGCCCGAGCCGGCTGGATCAACGGCTGGTACCACCCGTTCATCCGGGAGGATCACATGGACGACCCGCGCAGTCCCAACACGATCTACCACAGCGACGCCGACCTGCGCGCCCGGTGGCCGCTGTCGGCCCGTGCCGTGGGCGCCACCACGATCGCCGACTGGACCGCGCAGCTCACCCACTCGGCGCGGGTGGTCCAGGCCGCCTCGCTGGACCTGGCCGACTACTACGGCTGGCGGTTCCGGCGGCACAACCTGAGCCGCCGGCTGCGCCGGGCGCTGACCGGGCGGGCACCCTGGTGAGCAGCGTGGTGATCGCCGCCCACGACGAGTCGGCCCGGATCGGCGGTACGCTGCGCGCCCTGCTCGCCGACGCCGCGCCGGGCGAGTTCGAGGTGGTCGTGGTGGCCAACGGCTGTTCCGACGACACCGCCTCGGTGGCCCGGTCGGTCCCCGGGGTGACGGTGGTCGAGCTGACGGTGGCGAGCAAGCCGGCGGCCCTCAACGCGGGTGACGCGGTGGCCACCCGGTTTCCCCGGCTGTACCTGGACGCCGACGTCGTGCTGAGCACCGCCGACGCCCGGGAACTGTTCACGGTGGTCGACGGCCGGCCGGCCGATGCCGGGCCGGGTGCCGGTGGCCGGCCCCGGGTGCTGGCCGCGGCGCCCCGGCGGGTGCTCGACACGTCCGGTCGGCCCCTGCTGGTCCGGGCGTACTACGCGATCAACGGCCGGCTTCCCGCATTCCGGGGCTCGCTGTTCGGCCGGGGGGCCATCGCGGTGTCGGCGCTCGGTCGGGGCCGCTTCGACATCTTTCCCGACGTGGTCGCCGACGACCTCTATCTGGACTCGCTCTTCCTGCCCAGCGAGAAGTTCGAGCTGCGGCACACCAGGGCGGTGGTGGCCACCCCCCGGCGCACCCGGGACCTGCTCCGCCGGCTGGGCCGGGTGCGGGCCGGCAACGCGATGCTGCGCACCACCGGCCGGCAGGTGGCGCCGATGCGCGGGGGATCATGGCTGACCGACGTGGTGCTACGGCGGCCCTGGCTGCTGCCGGCCGGCGCCTGCTACGCCGTGCTCACGGTGCTGGCCGAGCTGACCGCGCGCCGACCGGCCACCCGCGCCGGCTGGGCCCGGGACGAGTCCAGCCGCTGGGCCGAGAGGTAAGGAAGGGCACCTTGTTATCGCTTTTCGGATAGCAAGGGCCCCCGCTTAACGCCCACGCCCCCGCGCGCCGGTCAGCGCGAATTGCGGGCGAGCTTCAGGCTGAGGAGGTCACTCGGTGAAGCGGATGCCGACGGCGGCGTCGTCGCTGAGGCGGTCCTGCGCGAGGCGGTAGACGAACCGGTCGGTACGTCCGTGTTTGTGCAGGGGGGTGTAGATCACCGTGCGGCTGGAGGTGAGTTTGATCCGGCCGTAGCGGGGTGGGGTCACGATGGTGAGTTTCGCGATGTCGCTGGCGATGTCGTTGGCGAGTACCGGGATGGCGGTGCGGCGACCGTCCTGGATGGCGACCCGATCGTCGTTGGCCACCGGGGCGAGGGTGAAGAAGCCAAAGCCGTCGTTGATGAAGGTGTTCTGCTGCCCGCCGGCGTCCAGGTTCATGGTGATGATGTCAAGGGTGCCGTCGCCGCTGGCGTCGATGATGTCGGTACGCCAGTCGACGTCACCGCCCGGATCGGTCTGTAGGCGCTGCACCGTGCCGTCATCGAGGATCGCCACCACGCCGCTGTCGTCGCTGGTGCACTCGTGGCTGTAGGCGATGGTGACGTCCATCGCCCCGTTGTGATTGAAGTCGCGAAAGAACAACTGGGGTATCCCGGAGCACCAGCGGATCGGGCCGTTGATCAGGGTGCCGGCCGCGGTGTTGAGGAAGGTGACAAACCCGGTGCCCTCGTCGCCCCGAACGTAGAGGTCGAGGTGATGATCACCATTGAAGTCCTGCGATCCCAGAAAGCTGGGGTATGGCAACGCTTTGTCAATGGTGGCCGCCGGGACGAAGTCGGTGAGCACGAGCAGGTCGTAGGAGACCCCCGGTGGGCGCCCGCTGAAGAAGGCGAGCACGAGTTGGATGGAACCGTCCCAGCCCAGGTCCAGGGCGATGCCCACGTCCGGGCACTGGCTGGCGCCATCCACACCGGGCACCGGGTAGAGATGCACCACCGGGGGGCCGAAACCGCCGTCGGCGAGACCCGGTTCAATGATCGTCGCGCACTGGGTCCGCGCAGCGTAACTCAGCGTGATCTTTTCTGGGTAACCGTCGGCGTTCAAGTCACCGTAGAAGGGCTCATTTCTGCCTTCGGCCAAGGCAGGTGTCGCCATGGCGACGGCGCCGAGCGCGGCGGCCATCGTCAAGACGGCAAGTAACACGATTGGTTGGCGTCTCATGACGCCTCCTCATAAGTAGATGTATAAGCAACAATCTACTGATTTGACGGATCTTCTATGGCATAAGTCTTTGATCTGACATATCCGGTAATTCGGCTATACACAGAAGACGAGCTTCGCTCGTATCAGCAGCCAGGGCCCCTAGTCCGGCTCGTCGCCCGCCGCCGGGACCGGGCCGGGCACCGGGCGACCGGCGAAGGACGCCACGGTCCGGTCGGCGTACGCGCTGGCGTCGCCGGTCTCCATCGGGCCGTCCCAGTCCCGGGGCAGCGGCACCGGCACGGCCGGGTTGACCCGCCGGACCACCTCGTCGAGGACGTTCTCGGCGTCGCCGACCCACAGGTGCTTGGCGCCGGCCATCGGCACCACCTCGGCCTGCGGCACCGCCGCGAAGCGCTCCCGGGCGGCGTCCGGGCGCAGGTAGTCGTCGTACTCGGGGATGAGCGCGGTGAGCGGCTTGCCCGACTCGGCCCAGGTGGCCAGGTCGTCGAGGGTGCTGAAGCGTAGCGGCGGGGAGAGCAGGATGGCGCCGCGTACGGCCGGGTCGCAGCCGTACCTGATCGTCAGGTCGGTGCCGAACGACCAGCCGAGCAGCCAGATGTTGGGCAGTTCGGCGAACTCGGCGTACTCGATCGCGGCCGCGACGTCGTACCGCTCTCCCACGGCGTTGTCGAACTCGCCCTCGCTGGTCCCCCGGACGCTGGTGGTGCCCCGGGTGTTGAACCGCAGCACCGCCAGGTCGGCCAGGGCCGGCAGCCGCCAGGCGGCCTTGCGGAAGATGTGGCTGTCCATCATCCCGCCGTGCGTGGGTAGCGGATGCAGGCAGATGATCGTGGCGGCCGGGTCCCGGTCGGCGGGCAGCGCCAGCTCACCCACCAGGCGCAGTCCGTCGGCGGTGTGCAGCTCGATGTCGGTACGGCGGCCGGGCAGGATCGAGGAGGCGCGGATGGCAGTCACCGATCAAGTGTAAATAAGGGGCCCTTCCTATACCGAAAACGATAAGAAGGGGCCCTTCCTTACATCTCAGCCGTAGCGGGGGGCGTTGCGGGAGCGCTGCACGACCGGGCCACGCCGGTCCCGGGCCCGCCAGCAGCCGCCGTGCCAGTGTCGCCGGTCGCCGGGGTCGCCCCAGCCGTCGGCGGGCCAGGCCACCACGTGCGGCACGCCGGGTCGGATCTCCTGTTCGCAACCGGGACAGCGGTACGTCTTGACCGCCGCCGCGCCGGAGATGCCGCGTACCAGCCACTCGCCGTCCCGCCACGCCTGGACGCCGTGGTCACCGTGACGGGCCCGCTCGCCGTCCAGCTCCGGCGTGGGATCGCGGCGGGGGCGGTTGCGACGCGGACTCACCTTCCCAGGGTACGGCGCCAGCGTTGAGTTCCCGACCATGACCTGCGCGACGCCAAGATCCGGATGAAATTTACTAATCGCAGCGTGTCAGATCAAAGTCAGTCATATCGAATGATGTTCGTGCTGGCTTACGGTCAGAACATCCGCCTCGGCTCTGGCGGAGGCCCTCAGGAAGGGGCAATGCCATGACACGCCGCATTCGCGCCATCGCCCTGCTCGCGGTGCTCGGCACCGTGATCTGCGCGACCACCCCGTCACCCGCCCTCGGAGGTGGGCCCAGCGAGCCGATCAGGGGGGACTTCAACATGGATGGCAGGGTTGACCAGGTGATCCTGGGGGCGGTCAACCCCAACTACTGCTCCGTGATCCTGCAACTGGGCCATCCCGTCGACGTCTTCGTCCCACCCTTGGTGTACGTCTATCTCCGGCCGGTGCCGACCGGCGGCGCCGATGTCTGCCCCGACATCGGAACCGCGTTCGACTTCGACAGCGAGGGAGCCCCCGAGCTGTGGATCGGCTGGAGCCGGGGCGCGCCGCCGGGCCTGAGCTACAACCGGCTCATCCTCGACGACCTCCCCCACGGCTTCATGCCGATCGGCACCTTCACCTCGCCGATCAGCGCCCCCACCCTGCTGGACACGGCGGTCTTCACCCCCGGCGCGACCCCGACGCCGTACGGGCTCGGGATGGGCGGCTACACCCCCTATGTGATCAGCGGTTCCGAGCTGCTGCCCTCGCCGGAAGCCTGGTGCTCCGCCGCCACCCCCGCGCTGCAACTGTGGGATGTCGACCGGAACGACGCCATGGACGCCCTGCTCGCCTACCGCGGGGGTTGCACGAATCGCACCAACGGGGTGGTGCTGATCTTCGACAACGGCCACACCCAACATCTCGAACTGGGTGCGGCGACCTGGAAGGCACGGTTCGTGTACGCCAACGCCGACCGGATCATCGACGTTCGCACCGACAACCAGAGCAACGGCCAGGTGCGCTACTTCATCGGCAAGGGCAATCAGGGCCTCGTGCTCGCCCCGGTCGCGGTCTACGACGGGGTGACCACGTTGGGCCAGAAGATCGTGATCAGTGTGCTGGCCAATGACTACGCCAGCAGCAACGCCCGGGTCAGCATCATCACCGCGCCCCGGTACGGCACGGCACAGGTGACCAGTGACGGCCGCATCGCCTATCGGCCCAGCTCCGCCCACGGTCCCGACGATCGGCTGGTGTACCGGCTGACCGAAGAGGGCCGGCACAGCAGCGCCGCCGTCTCGATCCGCAACCGCGGCTGATCGGCAGACCGCCATGTCCAGCCTTGCAAAGGCCCAGTTCGCCGCCATTCTGGTAGCGGTGCTGGCCGCCGTGTCGACCACGGCGGCCCCGGTCCGGCCGGTGTCGGCCGGACCCCCGTCGGACGGACCCGCGTCGGACGGACCCGCGTCGGACCGGCCGGCCCCGGGTCTGACCATCCGGTCCGCCGCCCTGCCACCCGGAGCGATTCCGCTGCCGGCTCCTCCCCCCGGGCCGCACCGGCTCTCCCCCGCACAGGCCCGGGAGGCGCTGGTGGACGCCCAGGCCCGGGCCGCCGAGGCCCGCGCCGAGCGGGAAAGCGCGGCCCGTCGGACCGCCACGGTCCCCGAGGACCCACCGCCACCCGGCGTCCGGCCTCCCGGGGCGCACGGCCGGGGTGACCCGATCCGCGGCCGGTACAACAACGACCCGTACCCGGACGTGGCCTACCTCGGGCTGGTCGGCACCACACTCTGCTCGGTCATCGTGCAGTACGGCGCCCCGGACGGAATCCTCGGCATTCCCATCGCGTACGTCTACCTGCGCCCCGGCAGCGAGGGCGGTGCCATTGTGAACTGCCCGGACATCGGGGTGACGCTCGACCTGAACCGCGACGGCCGGGACGAGTTGGCCGTCTCCTGGTTCGCCGGTCCGCCGCACACGGTGCCGTATTCGCTGTTGGTGCTCACCGACTTCACCTTCCAACCGGACTACGGGCTGACCGAGACGGTCTTCCAGCCGAGTTGGCAGGGCACCGCGGACTTCACCGGCGAGGGCTACCGGGACGTCTACATGATCAGCGACCAGGGCCAGGGCTACCAGACCTACGTCAACACCGGCAACGGGGTGCTGCGCCCCGGGCCCGAACGCTGGTGTGCCGCCCCGAACACGGTACTGCTGCGGGACTTCGACGGCAGCGGGGCGCAGGACGCGCTCATCTCGTACCTCCTGGAGTGCGCTGACCGGTCCAGCGGGGTGGTGGTGGTCCGCGACGACGGCTCGTACCAGCTGCTGGAGCACGACCAGACCGGCATCACCGTCTGGGCCGCGTCGGTGGTCGACGCCAACGGCGATCGGTTCCCGGACATCCGCACCGTGAACGTGCTGACGGGCGTCACCCACTACTTCGTCAACGCCGGCACCCGGTTCGTCCTGGCTCCGCAGGCGACGAACGACTCGGCCACCGTGCCGGGCACTCGACGCACCGCCATCAACGTGCTGGCCAACGACTACGTCACCACGGACACCCGGATCAGCGTCGTCACCCCACCCCGGTACGGCACCGCCCAGGTCACCTCCAGCGGCACCATCGTGTACGGGCCCCGGCCGGTCCACGGCACCACCGACTCGTTCACCTACCGGCTGACCCTCGACGGGCGCATCAGCGACGCCACCGTCAGCCTCCGGATCACCGGGTGACCGGCGCCACCCGCCTGGCCGACCGGCACGGCCGGACGGCGTGGCGACCGGCCACCCGGGCACCGCCCATTTCGGGCAGCACTGCGACACATGGAGGGAGCGCCATGTGCAGACAATCCTCGCGAACCGGCCCCGGTTGGTTCCTCAGCACAATCGTCACCCTGATCATCACCACGGTCGTGGCATCGCTGGCCTGGGCCGGCCCGGCCGTGGCCGGCGGACCGGGTGTGCCGATCCCCGGCGACTTCAACGGCGACGGCGTACCCGACGTCGTGGCCCTGGACTCGTTCGTCGGAGACTCCATCGACTGCCGGGCAACAGTCACCGCCCCGGGCCAGCCGACCCGGGAGTTCACCTACCTGGTGTTGCCGCACACCGTCCCCGAGCCGGTCTGCCCGAACATGGGTACGGCCGCCGACGTGGACGGGTCCGGGATCGACGAACTGGTGGTGACCTGGTTCGACGGCCCCCCGCCGTCGGTCACCGAGAACCTGCTGACGCTGCGGTTCTACCAGGTCGTCGGCACGTCCGCGGCGATCTGGCAGCCCAGCTTCATCGGGCACGCGGACTTCACCGCCGACGGACGGCAGGACGTCTACCAGTGGACCGACCAGGGCGACGGATACCAGACCTTCCTCAGCACCGGCGCCGGCACCTTCGTCCCCGGCCCCGAGCGGTACTGCGCCACACCCACCCAGCTCACCGTCCGGGACCTCAATCACAACGGTCGGGCGGACGCGCTGATCAGCTACATCGACAACTGCGCCGACTTCTCCAGCGGCGTGGTGGTGGCCTGGGACAACGGTGCGGTCCAGCGGTTGCAGGTCGATCCGTCCGGGGAGACGACCTGGACGTCCCAGGTGGTCTACGCCGACGGCGACGCTCGTCCGGACGTACTCACCGTCAACCGGAGCACCGGCGCCCGCCGGTACTTCATCAACACCGGCACCGGCCGGTTCGTGGCCGCGCCGCTGGCGGTACCCGATTCGGCGGTGGTGCCCGGTAACCGGCGGACCGCGCTCAACGTGCTGGCCAACGACTACACCACGAGCGGCACCCGGGTCAGTGTCACGCGGGCGCCGCGCTACGGCACCGCCCAGGTCACCTCCAGCGGCACCATCGTCTACGACCCACGACCGGTGCACGGCACCACCGACTCGTTCACCTACCGGCTGACCCTCGACGGACACAGCAGCAACGCCACCGTCAGCCTCCGAATCACCGGGTGACCGATGAGAGGGCCAGGCCCGCGCCGGCCAGGCCCTCCCCGGTCATCCCGTCGGGCCAACAGGCGCGACAGAGAGGACAGGACCATGGGGAAGAGTCGGATACTCGCCGCCGCGCTGGCCGCCGCGACATTGCTGGTCTGCACGGTGGGTCCCGGTGTACCGGCCCGCGCCGGTGGACCGGGCGAGCCGATCATCGGCGACTTCGACGGGGACGACATCGCCGACGTCGCCACCCTGGACCTGGTGGTCGACAGCTCGATCAACTGCCAGCTCCACGTCCGGCCCGGTGGCACCGGGCCGGTCCGCACCTACACCTACCTGGTGCTGTCAACCGACGAACCCAACTGTCCCGACCTGGGTACGGCCGGCGAGATCGACCACTCCGGACTGGACGAGATCATGCTGAGCTGGTTCGCCGGCCCGCCGCCGGGGATCGAGGAGAACCTGCTGACCCTGCGGCTGTTCAAACTGATCGCCACCTCCACTGCCATCTGGCAACCGAGCTTCATCGGGCACGCCGACATCAACGGCGACCACCTGCAGGACCTCTACGAGTGGACCGACCAGGGTGACGGGTACCAGACGTTCCTCAGCACCGGCACCGGCGCCTTCGTGCCCGGTCCGGAGCGGTACTGCGGCACGCCCCGGCAGTTGACGCTGCGGGACTTCGTCGGCGACGGCACGCTGGGCACGCTGATCAGCTACATCGAGAACTGCGCCGACTTCTCCAGCGGGGTGGTCGTGGCGTTGGCCAACGGCGAGGTCCGGACGCTGGAGTCCGACCCGTTCGGGGGGACGACCTGGACCTCCCGGGTGGTGGACGCCAACGGCGACGCCCGGCTGGACGTACTCACCGTGAACCGGCGGACCGGTCAGCCACGGTACTTCCTCAACACCGGTGCCGGCACCTTCGTCGCGACCCCCCGGGCAGTGCAGGACCGGGTGTGGATTTCCGACGCCCGCCGGACGGTGATCCCGATCCTGACCAACGACTACGTGGTTCCGGGCTACACCATCACCATCACCACCCCACCCAGCGAGGGTACGTCGACGCTCACCTCCGCCGGCACCATCGTCTACACGCCACGGGCCGATCACGCCGGGCACGACCGGCTCGTCTACCGGATCGCCGAACAGGGTTGGTCCAGCAGCGCCGCCGTCACCATCACCTTCACCCCCTGAGCTGCAAGGAAGGGCCCCCTCTTATCGCTTTTCGTATAGGAAGGGTCCCCTCTTAACCACGCCGCCCACCAGCACTGTCGGATGCTGGGCACGTTGACGCCGAAGCCACAATCGGCAGTTAGCCTCATTTAATGCTTTTAACGGTTATTGACCAGTTGACCAGCCTCAACGGCGCGCGACGTCCACCCGGCGTACGGTGCCCGCGCGGCGGTCGTACCCGGGAAAGGTGGGCGGCCATGCGCGCAGGAGGCGCCGTCGGCGCGGCGGCCAGGGCTCTGCTCGGCACGGCCGTGACCGGCCTCCTGGTCCTGACGCTGTCCGCGGCGCCGGCCCGGGCCGGTGGGCGCGACGACGCGATCAGGGGCGACTTCGACGGCGACGGTGTCAGCGACACCGCCACCCTCGGCTCGACGGCCGGGGTCTCGGTCGACTGCCGGATCACCGTTTCGACAGCCGTCGGGTCCACCCGGACGTACCACTATCTGAACCTGGCCCCCGGCCAGTACTGCCCGGACCTGGGCACCGCGGCCCAGATCGACGGCAAGGGGGCCGACGAGATCGTCCTGGCCTGGTTCGCCGGCGCACCGCCGGGAATCGACCACGACCTGGTGACCCTGCGGCTGTTCAAGGTGGTCGGCACCGCGCGGGCGATCTGGCAGCCCTCCTTCCTGGGCAACGCCGACTTCAACGGCGACGGCCGGGGGGACGTGTACGAGTGGACCGACCAGGGCGAGGGCTATCAGACGTACCTCAGTACCGGCACCGGCACCTTCGTCCCCGGTCCCCAGCGGTTCGCCGCCCAGCCGACCCAACTGGTGGTCCGCGACCTCAACCACAACGCCGCCCAGGACACCCTGCTCAGCTACTTCGACAGCAGCGCCACCGGCGTGGTCGTGCTGTTGGACAGCGGCGCCACCCAGAGCCTGCAACGGGACGAGTCCGGTGAGACGGCCTGGACCAGTCAGGTGGTGAACGCGAATGGTGACCGGTTCCCCGACGTACTCACCACCGACCGCCGGACCGGCGCCCGACAGTATTTCGTCAACACCGGCACCGGCAGCTTCGTCCCGGCGCCCCGGGCGGTCCCCGACCGGGTCACGGCGAAACGCACCGGCTCGACCACCATCTCGGTGCTGGCCAACGACTACATCGGACCGGAGACCCGGGTGACCATCAGTACCGCCCCGACGCACGGCACAGCCCGGGTGACCTCCTCCGGTGCCATCGGCTACACGCCGCGCGGCGGAGCGGGCCGTAACGACCGGCTCGTCTACCAGATCACCACGCAGGGCCGGACCAGCCGCGCCGCCGTCACCATCGGCCCCGCCGGCTGACCACCCTTCCTCACGCTGTCAGCGGTGGGTGTGGTCGCGGAAGCCCCGGCCGGTCTTGCGGCCGAGGTAGCCGGCCGTCACCAGGTGCTCCAGCAGCGGAGCGGGCGCGAACCCGGGCTCGCGCAACTCCAGGTACAGCTCGCGCTGGATGGCCAACGCGACGTCCAGACCCACCACGTCGAGCAGTTCGAACGGCCCCATCGGGTAGCCGCAGCCCAGCTTCATCGCGTGATCGATGTCGTCGGCGGTCGAGTACGACGCCTCCAGCATCCTCACCGCGTCGTTGAGGTACGGGAACAGCAGCGCGTTGACGACGAACCCGGACCGGTCCGCGCACACCACAGCCGTCTTGCCCAGCGTGGCGCAGATCCCCCGGGCGGTGGCGACGGTCTCGGCCGAGGTGCGGATCGTCCGCACCACCTCGACCAGCGGCATCACCGGGGCGGGGTTGAAGAAGTGCAGGCCCACCACGTCGGCCGGTCGCTGGGTGGCCATCGCGATGTCCACCACCGGCAGCGAGGAGGTGGTGGTCGCCAGCACCACGCCCGGCTTGCAGATCTCGTCGAGGCTGGCGAAGAGCGCCTTCTTCACGCTCAACTCCTCGACCACGGCCTCCACCACCAGATCCGTGTCGGCCAGGTGGTCGAGCGTGGCCGACCAGGTGATCCGGCCCAGCGCGGCGTCCCGGTCGGCCTCGGCGAGCCGGCCCCGGACCACGCCCTTGTTGAGCGAGGTCTTCACCGCCTCGCAGACCGCCGCCGACTTCTCCGCGCCCCGGGTCACCGAGATCACCTCGTACCCGGCTCGGGCGAAGACCTCGATGATGCCGGTGGCCATGGTGCCCGCCCCCACGACACCGACCTTGGTGACGGCGCGGCCGGGCGCTGCGGCGGCGCCGTGCCCGACCCTGGTGGCGGTGCCGTCGGCCGCCGCGGCCTCCGTCGGGGCCGGGGTCTGGTCGTCCGGTACGACCTTCGGCGATCCCGGCCGCTCGTAGGTGTAGAAGCCGCGCCCGGACTTGCGACCCAACAGGCCCGCCGTGACCATCTGCTTGATCAGCGGTACGGGGGCGTGCCGGCGATCCCGGCCACCGCGCCGGTACATGGTGTCCAGGATCTCGTACGCGGTGTCCACGCCGATCAGGTCCATCAGCGCGAGCGGGCCCATCGGCAGTCCGCAGCCGAGCTTCATGGCCGCGTCGATGTCCTCCCGGCTGGCGTACCGGGCCTCGTACATCGCCACGGCGTGGTTGAGATAGCCGAACAGCAGCGCGTTGGCGATGAACCCGGCGCGGTCGGTGATGGTCACGTCGACCTTGCCGAGCCGCGCGCACAACGCCTCGACGTCGGCCACCACCTCGGGCGCGGTGACCACGGTGCGGACCACCTCGACCAGCTTCATCACCGGTGCCGGGTTGAAGAAGTGGATCCCGATGACCTGGTTCGGCCGGGAGGTGGCCACCGAGATTTCGGTGACGCTCAGCGATGAGGTGTTGGTGGCCAGAATGGCGTCCGGCTTGCAGACCCGGTCCAGCTCGCCGAAGATCCGCTGCTTGAGGTCGAGGTGCTCGGGGACCGCCTCGACGACCAGGTCCACCGCCTCCAGCGCGGGCAGGCCGACCGCGAACCGGACCCGGGACATCAGCGCGTCCCGGTCCTCGGCCGAGAGCTTGCCCCTGGCCACGGCCCGGTCGCACGAGCCGGTGAGGGTGACCCGCCCCCGCTCCAGGGCAGCCTCCGACACCTCCACGGCGAGTACGTCGATCCCGCTGCGCGCGAACACCTCGACGATGCCGGCGCCCATCGTGCCCAGTCCGACGACCCCGACGCTGGCGAACTCGCGAGCCACGGCCGACCTCCCACTCAAGTCGGGACGGCCGGTGAACGGCCGCTAAGGTTATGCGCGCGAGTCTGCCATGTGACACTCCGTTGTCGAGGTGCGGTGGGTTATCTCACCGCGACCGCCGGCCGCCCTCCGGCCCGGTCGTCCTCAGATCCGGTCGTCCTCAGATCCGGCCGCCCTCAGACCCGGCCGCCCTCAGACCCGGCCGCCCTCAGATCCGGTCAGCCCAGGATCTGGTGCGCGACCGCCAACCCGCCGACCAGCGCCGCGCAACCGGCGATCAGGACGGCGACCCGGGTGCCGGTGACCCGGACGGCCTGGTCCAACTCCTGGGTCGGCGCCACCAGCGCCCCGAGCGCCCCGCCGGACAGCCCCCGGCGGGAGTTGTCGGGCAGCTCCCCGGGCGACCCGTCGGACCGCGCCCCGAACGACCCGTCGGACCGCGCCCCGAGCGACGCGCCGACACCGGGCAGTGATCGGGCCGGCAGGAACAGCGGCGTTCCGACCGGATCGGTGGTGGCCATCGCGGGGTCGAAGAACCGCAGCCGCAGGTGACCCATCCGGAGCCGGTCGCCGTCCCGCAGCACCGTGGGCCCGGTGATCCGCTCGTCGTTTCGCCAGGTGCCGTTGGTGGAGCCGAGATCGGTCAACACCACCTCGCCGTCGGCGACGGTCACCCGGGCGTGCTCCCGGCTGACCTTCGGATCCTCCAGCGACAGGTCTGCGTCCTCACCACGGCCCAGCAACCAGCTGCCCGACCGCAGCCGGAAGCTGACGCCCTGCCACCCACCGCTGATCACCGTCAACACCGGCAACAGGTCAGGTTCGTTGCTCATGCGATCACATCCCGTCATCGGTGCCCGCACCACCGACTCGTTGCCAGCCTGCCAACGATCGGCCGCCTTCTCTACCGGCTCCTAGGACGGACTTTCTCCACCCGGTAGGCGATCCCCGCATCCGGCGAACCGGCGTCGACAAACATGAAACTCCGAGGTGAACACCGGTGGAATCCCTCCCCAGCACCCGCAAAATCGACTCCCGACGAACCGCAAAATCCACGGCGGGCGAGCCGCAAAATCCACGACCGCAACCCCGACACCAACCCCCTACCGACGGGTAACGGCCGGGACTACACTCCCGCCATGACGGCAGTGCGGACCCCCGGCGTACCGGTGATCGAGAACGGCGAGCTGGTGTCGACGAACCCGGCCACCGGGGCATTGGCCGGACGTTTCCCGGTGGCGGGGACGGCCGACATCGCCGCCACGGTCGGGCGGGCCCGGACCGCGGCCGGCTGGTGGGCCGGGCTGGGCTTCGCCGACCGGAAGGCCGGACTGCTGCGCTGGCGGTCGCTGCTGGCGAACCGGATCGACGAACTGGCCGAACTGTGCCACCTGGAGGGGGGCAAACCGGTCGCCGACGCCGTGGTCGAAATCATCTCGGCCATCGAACACGTCGACTGGGCCGCCCGGAACGCCCACCGGGTGCTCGGCCCCCGCCGGGTCCGGTCCCGACTGATGGTCGCGGAGTTCTCCGGATATCTGGAGTACCAGCCGTACGGCGTGGTGGGCGTGATCGGACCGTGGAACTATCCGGTCCTCACCCCGATGGGTTCGATCGCGTACGCGCTCGCCGCCGGCAACGCCGTGGTACACAAGCCCAGCGAGTACACCCCGGCCGTCGGACAGTGGCTGGCGGACTCGTTCGCCGAGGCCGTGCCCGACCAGCCCGTACTCCAGGTGGTGCACGGACTCGGCGCGGTGGGCGCCGAGTTGTGCCGGTCCGGGGTCGGCAAGGTCGCCTTCACCGGCTCGACCGCCACCGCCAAGAAGGTGATGGCGGCCTGCGCGGAGACGCTGACCCCGGTGCTGCTGGAGGCCGGCGGCAAGGACGCGATGATCGTCGACGCGGACGCCGACCTGGACGCCGCGGCCGAGGCGTGCGTCTGGGGTGCGTTCACCAACGCCGGCCAGACCTGCATCGGGATCGAACGGGTCTACGCGGTCGAATCGGTGTACGACGGCTTCCTGGACCGGGTCGTGGCCAAGGCCAGCCGGCTCACCGTGGGCGACGACGGCACGGACCTCGGCCCGATCACCATGCCGGCCCAGCTCGACACGATCCGCCGGCACATCGAGGACGCCGTGTCCCGGGGCGGACGCGCCGTGCTGGGCGGACCCGACGCGGTACGACCGCCGTACGTGCATCCGACAGTGCTGGTCGACGTACCGGAGGACTCGGCGGCGGTCCGGGAGGAGACGTTCGGGCCGACGCTCACGGTACGCAAGGTCCGGGACGCGGACGAGGCCGTCGCCCTGGCCAACGCCCTGCCGTACGGGCTGGGTGGCTCGGTGTTCGGCCGGCGGCGCGCGGTGGCGATCGCCCGACGGCTGCGCTCGGGCATGGCGGCCGTCAACTCGACCCTGACCTTCGTCGGGATGTCCACGCTGCCGTTCGGTGGCGTGGGCGACTCCGGGTTCGGCCGCATCCACGGCGACGACGGGCTGCGGGAATTCGGCCGGGCCAAGGCGATAAGCCGGCGTCGCGGCCCGTCGCTGCTGCCCGCCATGACCTTCGAGCGGACCCCCGCCCAGGTCGCCCGGATCGCCGCGATAGTCAAGCGGCTGTACGGCCGGTGACCGGCGGCCCTTCGCATCGGCGGCCCGGCGGACCCGCAGCTCGTCGCATCGGCGGCTCAGGGGACCTGGCGGCCCGGCAGACCGGCGACCTGGGGCCAGTGCCGCAATAGGTGAGCTATTCCGTCAAATCATGCATGTCGGTATACCGGCGTGGTCGGGGTTACATTACCCTGCGTTGAATGGACCTGCACTCACTGCGATTCCGCCTGGTCGACGGCGCCAACTCCTGGGGAGCGCGGCACCGTGACCGGCGGGCGGGCTGGCTGGTCCGCTGCTTTCCCGACCTCGACCAGATGTCGGTACTCGACCTGGGCGGCCGGGTGGACAGTTGGCGACGCGCGCCCGTCCGCCCCAAACGGCTGCACCTGATCAATCTCGAACCGGCCGGCGGACCCGTACCGGACTGGGCCGAGGTGGACCAGGCGGACGCCTGCGACCTGCCACCACACCTCGCCGTACGCCGGTACGATCTCGTCTTCTCGAACTCCGTACTGGAGCATGTCGGCGGCCACGAACGGCGGCTGCGGTTCGCGGAGACCGTACACACCCTCGCGGACGCGCACTGGATCCAGACGCCGTACCGGTATTTTCCCGTCGAGCCACACTGGATCGTCCCCGGCATGCAGTTCCTGCCGGTGCCGGTCCGGGTCGCGCTCGCCCGCCGCTGGCCGCTGGGCCACACCCCGGCCCGGGAGCGGAGCAACGCCGTCCACGACGTGCTCTGGACCGAGTTGGTCGGCCACGCCCAGATGCGGCACTACTTCCCGCGCTCGCGGATCCTGGTGGAACGGCTGGCCGGGCTGCCCAAGTCACTCATCGCCGTCCGCGGCGCCGCCACCACCGCCCGACCCGCTGTCACCGCCTGACCCGCCACCACCCCTGGCCAGCCGCCACCCGCGTCACCCGACTGACCCGCCGCCACCCGACTGACCCGCCGCCACCCGGCCGACCCGCCGTCCCCCGACTGACCCGCCGCCACCCGGCACTGTCGGCCGGCGCGGCGATCCCATTCGGATCTTGGAATTCCGCTCCCCCTGGAGAGGTAGCGAAATTCCAAGATCTGCGTCGGTCGTGGTCAGTCGGCCCGCGTTGGTCGCGGGCAGTCGGCCCGCGTCGGTCGCAGTTACCGTCAGTTGGCCGGCGTTGGTCGTGGTCAGTCGGTCCGCGTTGGTCGTGGTCAGTTGGCCGGTGTTGGTCGTGGTCAGTCGGCCAGGACCAGGTGCGGTGAGGTGGCCTCGATGGCCCACTCCAGCGCGTAGTCGGCCACCTCTTCCCAGCCGGGCTGTCCCAGCGTGAAGTGTGACCGGCCAGGGAACTCGTGGAACCCGGTCACCGCCGTGGACTTGCGGTGCCGCTTGGCCACCGCCCGGGTGGTCGAGGCGGGCGCCACGTGGTCGACGCCGCCCGCCAGCAGCAGCAACGGGGCCCGCCCGTTGTTCCCGAAGTCCACCTTGAGCGGACTGTGCCGCTCCAGGTTGGCGAGCGCGCCGCCGAACAACACTCCACCCGAACCGGGTACGGCGTACCTGTCGTACGCCGCACGCGAGCCGGACTCGTCCAGCGTGTTGGTGAAGGTGTAGTGGAACTGCTCGGGCGTCACCGGTACGGCCCGGTGCCGGTTCGCCGGGCTGCGCAGGATCGGGAAGGCGGACCGGAGCGTACTGACCGGCAGTCGCGCGACCCCGCGCACGGACGCCGGGTCGATGGCCACACCGGCGGCGCCCAGCCCGCGGTCCAGCAGTACCTGGACGAACGCCCCGCCGAATGAGTGGCCCATCAGGATCGGTGGCCGGTCCAACTCGCGGATCAGCCGGTCGTAGTGGTCGATCACGCGGTTCGCGGTCAACTCGGCGATCGGCGCCGGATCTCGCCGCAACTCTTCGACCTCGGCCTCCATCCCGGGCCAGGCCGGGGTGAGCACCCGGAAACCGGCCCGGGAGTACCGGTCGGCCCAGTTCTCCCAACTGCGCGGAGTCATCCAGAGGCCGTGGATGAGCATGATGGTGTCGGCTGTGGACCGTCGCGCTTCGGGCATCGGTGAGTTGGCCGTCGGCGAGCTGGCCATGGCGTCCTCCCTGAGCAAACCGTCGTTGAGTCATCGAGCCGTCGAGCCCCTCGATGCGTCGAGCCGTCAAGGCATCGAGCCGCCGAGCGTCGAGCCGTCAGGGCGTTAAGAAGGGGCCCTTCCTATACGAAATGCGATAACAGGGGGCCCTTCCTTTCGGGCAGCGGCAGGGTCGCCCACCGTCTACCCGAACCGTCGGAGCGCATGCCGCTGAGCGCCGGGCAGATACCGACAAAGGCCCAGTGAACACCCCAAAAGACAACCAGGGTGATCCGGAGGTGGGGTCAGAAGAGGGTGAGTTCGTCGCGCTCGATGCCGCGCAGCCGGTCGTAGTTCACGACGACGCAGCGGATCCCCCGGTCCCGGGCCAGCACCCGGGCCTGTGGCTTGATCTCCTGGGCGGCGAACACCCCGGCCACGGGGGCGAGCAGCGGATCGCGGTTGAGCAGTTCGAGGTACCGGGTGAGCTGCTCGACCCCGTCGATCTCGCCCCGCCGCTTCACCTCGACCGCAACGGTGCCCGCCGAACCGTCCCGGCACAGTAGATCGACCGGTCCGATCGCGGTCATGTACTCGCGCCGGATCAGGGTGAAACCCTCGCCCAACGTCTCGGGGTTCGCCGCCAGCAACTCCTGCAGGTGCGCCTCGACGCCGTCCTTACGCAGGCCGGGGTCGACCCCCAGCTCGTACGACGTGTCCTGGAAGACCTCTTCCAGGGCGATCCGCAACTCCTCGCCGGCCTTGTTGACCACGCGCCAGACGCCGGGCGCCTCTTCGAGCCGGCACGGCGGGCTCATCCAGTTCAGCGGCTTGTACGCCCGATCGTCGGCATGGATGGAGACCGATCCGTCGGCCTTCACCATCAGCAGTCGGGTGGCCGGCGGCAGATGCGCCGAGAGCCGTCCGACATAGTCCACCGAGCACCGCGCTATCACCAACCGCACCCCAGCAGGGTAGTCGAGCCTCCCGGCCGGCCGCCGACGGGCGGGACTGGCGCGTCGGTGCCATCCTGGATTCGTGCTCGAAGCCCTCACCGGTACCGGCCTGGCCGCCTCGGCCGGACTCAACGCCTACATCCCGCTGCTCCTGATGGGACTGCTGTCCCGGTACACCGATCTGATCGACCTGCCGGGCGGCTGGCAGTGGCTCGGCAACGGCTGGGTCATCGCGATCCTGGCCGCGCTGCTCGCGGTCGAGGTGGTGGCCGACAAGGTACCCGTGGTGGACCACGTCAACGACATCGTGCAGACGGTGGTGCGGCCCACGGCCGGCGGACTGGCGTTCGGGGCCGGCTCCGAGTCGCAGACCGTGACCGTGAGCGACCCCGGCCAGTTCTTCGGCTCGAAACAGTGGGTACCGATCGCGGTGGGCGTGCTGATCGCGTTCGGGGTACACGGTGTCAAGGCCGCGGCCCGACCGGTGATCAACGCGACCACCGCCGGCGTCGGGGCCCCGGTGGCCAGCACCGCCGAGGACTTCACGAGCATCGTGATGTCGCTGGTGGCGATCGTCCTGCCGATACTCGTACTGGTCTTCCTGGTTGCCATGGTGGCCTTCGTCGTGTGGTTGCTGCGCCGACGCCGCGATCGCCGCCGGGAACGCCTGGCCGCCCGCGCCGCCGGCTACCGGGTCTGACCCGACTCCCGCGCGGCGGCGCGGGTCTGACTCGGCCCCGCTGGGCGACGGCGACCGGCACAGCGACGCCCCCGGGTGGCCGTCGCCCGCCGGAGACGTCATCCTCTGGACGCCAGTCCGGTCAGATTCGGCATAAACCCCGCAAAACACTCATACCATGGAGGTACGAGCTACGACGGGTGGAGGTCGGCGGGATGGCAAGGGAATCCGAGATGCCGCGGGTGCGCGACTGTGCCGTCCGCAGCTGCGCCTACAACCAGCAGGGCTGTCACGCCTTCGCCATCACGGTGGGCAGCAGCGACCGGGCACACTGCGAGACCTACGCCGACCTGCCGACCAAGGGCGGGATCGGTGCGACAGCCCAGGTCGGGGCCTGCAAGCGGGACGACTGCGAACACAACGAGGGGCTGGTCTGCCGCGCATCGGAGATCACCATCGGCCCCGACCTGGACGCCGCCGACTGCCTGACGTACGCGCCGGTGCAGCTGGTCTGACTCCCCCGTCGAACCTGCTGGCGGGGTCAGGCCAGGCCGCGGATCAGGGCAGGCCGCGGGTCAGGCCAGGCCGCGGGTCAGGCCAGGCCGTTGGCCTCGCGGACCACTGTCACCAGCTCGTCGACGATGCCGCTGAGCGCGAAATCCCTGGGCGTGAACACCTGGGCCACGCCGGCCGCCCGCAACTGGGCGGCGTCGCCGGCCGGGATGATCCCGCCGACCACCACCGGCAGGTCCGACCGGCCGGCCGCGCGCAGCCCGGACAACACCGCCGGTACGGCCGCCAGGTGCGATCCGGACAGCACGGAGAGCCCGACCAGATCCACGTCCTCCTGCACCGCCGCCGCCACGATCTGCGCCGGGGTCAGCCGGATCCCCTGGTAGATCACCTCGAAGCCGGCGTCCCGGGCGCGTACGGCGATCTGTTCGGCGCCGTTGGAGTGCCCGTCCAGCCCCGGCTTGCCGACCAGCAGGCGCAGCTTGCCGGCGCCCAACTCGGCAGCGGTCCGGGCGGCCCGGTCACGGACCTCGGCGAGCGACCGGTCGGCGACCGGCGAACGGTCCACGGCGCTCCCGCCGGCCGCGCCCAGCCCGGTTGGCGCCCGGTACTCGCCGAACACCTCGCGCAGGGCACCGGCCCACTCGCCGGTGGTCACCCCGGCGCGCACGCAGGCCAGGGTGGCGTCCATCAGGTTGGCGTCCGTACCGGCCTCGGCGCGCAACCGGGCCAGCGCCGCCGACACCGCGTCCGGATCCCGACCGGCCCGCCAGTCCCGTACGGCCGCCACGGCCGCCGCCTCCACCGCCGGATCGACCCGCTCGACCGCCTCGGCGCCGGCCTCGGTCAGCGGTGACGGCTCGGTCTCGACGAACCTGTTGACCCCGACGACCACGTCGGCGCCGGACTCCAGCCGGCCGCGCCGCCGGGCCAGTGAGGCCACCAGAGCGCTCTTGAGGTAACCGGACTCGACGGCGGCGACCACGCCACCCAGCTTCAGGATCCGGTCCAGCTCGTCCCGGGCCCCGGTCACGAGGTCGGCGACGAGCGCGCCGACCACGTGCGAGCCGTCGAACAGGTCGGGATATTCCAGCAGGTCCGACTCGTACGCGAGGACCTGCTGGATGCGCAGCGACCACTGCTGGTCCCAGGGTCGGGGCAGGCCCAGCGCCTCGTTCCAGGCCGGTAGCTGCACGGCACGGGCGCGGGCGTCCCGGGAGAGCGTCACGCCCAACATCTCCAGCACGATGCGCTGGACGTTGTTCTCCGGTTGCGCCTCGGTCAGACCCAGCGAGTTGACCTGCACCCCGTAGCGGAACCGCCGGGCCGTCGGGTCGCTGACCCCGTAGCGGGTCGCGGTGATCTCGTCCCACAGCGCGACGAAGGCCCGCATCTTCGCCAGTTCCTCGACGAACCGCACCCCGGCGTTGACGAAGAAGGAGACCCGCCGCACCACCTCGCCGATCCGCTCCGCCGGCACCTGCCCGGAGTCCCGTACCGCGTCCAGCACCGCGACCGCGGTGGCCAGGGCGAAGCCGACCTCCTGCACGGGCGTGGCGCCGGCCTCCTGGAGGTGGTACGAGCAGATGTTGACCGGGTTCCACCGGGGCGCGTTCACCACGGTCCACGCGATGGTGTCGGTGGTCAGCCGCAGCGACGGCGCGGGCGGGAAGATGTACGTCCCCCGGGACAGGTACTCCTTGATGATGTCGTTCTGGGTCGTGCCGGCCAAGGCCCGCGGGGCGGCGCCCTGTTCCTCGGCGGCCACCACGTACAGGGCGAGCAGCCACATGGCTGTCGCGTTGATCGTCATCGAGGTGTTGGCCTCGGCCAGCGGGATCTGGTCGAACAGCGCCCGCATGTCGCCCAGGTGCGAGATCGGCACCCCGACCCGGCCCACCTCGCCGGCCGCCAGTTCGTGGTCGGGGTCGTACCCGGTCTGGGTGGGCAGGTCGAAGGCCACCGAGAGGCCGGTCTGCCCCTTGGCCAGGTTGCGCCGGAACAGCGCGTTGGTCGCGGCGGCCGAGGAGTGCCCGGCGTACGTCCGCATCACCCACGGGCGGTCCCGCTCGGGCAACCGGCCGGCGCTCGTGTCGTCCATTGCCGGAGTCTAAGTTACCGACGAGTCACATGAGCCGGTGAAAAACCGCACAGCAGGCCCACGGTCGGCGGATGGACCGTCCGGAAACCGACCGGGACGGATCGGCGACTGCCGCCCGCCGTCGTACGGCGGAATCTGTAGTCAACGCGGTGGTCGCCGCGGCAGTGCCGGCGGCAGCACCAGCGGTGGTGGTGCGGGCAGTGCCGGCGGCAGCACCAGCGGTGGTGGTGCGGCGGGCGCGACGCGGCGACCACCGCGCTCCCGGCCCAGGCGTTCGGGAAGCGCGCCGGGGCGGGGCCGCCGGCGAAGGGGAAGGCGGCGGGACCCACGGGAGGGGGGGTGACGGGGGCCCCCCCTCCCGGCGCCCGGCGGCGGCCGGGACGCATAGTTGGGGCATGGACAGCGAAGTCGCCATCGACGTACGCGGCCTGCGCAAGTCGTACGGCGGAACCGTCGCGGTGGACGGCCTCGACCTGGAGGTTCACCGGGGCGAGGTGTTCGCCCTGCTCGGGCCGAACGGTGCCGGCAAGACCACCACGGTGGAGATCCTGGAGGGCTACCGGCGGCGCGACGCCGGAGACGTCCGGGTGCTCGGCGTCGACCCGGAATCCACCCTCCGGCCGCCACGCGGCTCACGGACCCGTTCCGCGCGCACCGCCCCGACCCCCACCGCGCACTGGCGCTCCAGGGTGGGCATCGTGCTCCAGGGCACCGGCGAGTTCGACGAGCTGACCGTCCGCGAGGTGGTCGAGCACTTCGCCGGCTTCTACCCGGACGCGGACGACCCGGACAGGGTGATCGAGCGGGTGGGGCTGACCGGCAAGGCCCGGGCGCGTACCCACTCGCTGTCCGGCGGGCAACGGCGGCGGCTGGACGTGGCGCTCGGCATCATCGGTCGACCCGAACTGCTGTTCCTGGACGAGCCCACCACCGGCTTCGACCCGGAGGCCCGGCGGGAGTTCTGGGAGTTGATCCGCGACCTCTCGGCCGCCGGCACCACGATCGTGCTCACCACCCACTACCTGGACGAGGCGGAGAACCTCGCCGACCGGGTGGGGGTGATCGCGGGCGGACAGTTGATCGAGGTGGCGCCGCCGAGCCGGCTCGGCAACCGGCAGGAGGCGCTGGCCACCGTCTCCTGGCGTACCCCGGAAGGTGGCTGGGAGCGGGCGGAGAGCGCGACGCCGACGGCGCTGGTGGCGGAGCTGGCCACGCGGTTCGGCGGCGAGGTCCCCGGGCTGACCGTCACCCGCCCCACACTGGAGGACGTCTACCTGCGGATGATCGGACACCGATGAGCACGACCACGGACACGGTCCGGACCGCGACCCCGACCTCGGCGAACCGCCGGATCGGTCCAGCCGGTCTGGCACTGCGGCAGGGCAGGCTCGAACTGCGGCAGTTCCTGCGCAGCCGGGAATCGGTGGTCTTCACGCTGGGCTTCCCGATCATCATGATCCTGATCTTCGCGTCGATCTTCGACGGGCAGATCGCGCCGGGGGTGAGGTTCACCCAGTACTTCGTCACCGGGATGATCGCGAGCGGGCTGATGACCGTCAGCTTCCAGAACCTCGGCATCTGGATCCCGATCGAACGGGACCGTGGCGTGCTCAAGCGGCTGCGTGGCACCCCCATGCCGAAATGGGTGTACTTCGCCGGCAAGATCATCATGGTGGTCGTCATCGGCGTCGCCGAGACGGCGCTGCTGCTGGCCGCCTCGGCGGGGCTGTTCGGTCTGTCGCTGCCGACCGAGGTCGGGCGGTGGCTGACGTTCGCCTGGGTCGCCGTGCTCGGCGTCACCGCCTGCACCCTGTGCGGCATCGCCATCTCGTCGCTGGCCCGGACCGCCCGCAGCGGTTCGGCCGTGGTCACCCCGGTGACGCTGGTACTCCAGTTCATCTCCGGGGTGTTCTTCGTCTTCACCGATCTCCCCCGCTGGATGCAGCAGGTCGCCGCGCTCTTTCCGCTCAAGTGGATGTGCCAGGGGCTGCGCGCTGTCTTCCTGCCGGACACGTTCGCCGCCCGGGAACCGGCCGGCTCGTTCGAACTGGGCCGGGTGGCGCTGGTGCTGGCCGCCTGGTGCGTCATCGGCCTGGTGCTCTGCCTGCTCACCTTCCGCTGGACCACCAAGCGCGACGGCTGACCGCGCGCCGGGACTCCCGCCGGCGAGGGCTGGCACGCGGTACGCGCCAACCCCCGCCCGGACCGGTCGGAGCGGATCGATCAGGATGCGCAGTGTCGCGGCCCCTCCGCGACGAGAGCGGCCAGCGGACAGACCGTCACGATCGGGTAGTACGGCCCCATGATCTCCGCGGCGGTCTCCGCGGGACTGTCCTTCGGCACGTTCTGCACGGCCTCCGCGAACCCCTCCGTCGGCAGCAGGTTCCGGAGCAGGACCAGGTGCGGCGCCGTCGGGTACGTGGTGGAGAACGGCAGGAAGGTGGCTGTCCCCACGGACTCGATTGTCGACCGCTGCGCCTCCGTGCCGATGACGTAGGCGTAGTTGCCCCGCCAGTCGAGTTGGGCCTCGTCGTCGTACCGGCATCCATAGCTCGGCGGCCCCTCGGGGAACCGGTTGATCACCACCGGCTTGGCCTGGCCGCCCAGGTTTGTGCAGAGCGACCAGTAGCGGACGTCGGTGCGCTTCGCCGGCCAGACACTCGGATGGGTGCCGGATGCGGCCCGGGGCCCCCGGCCACGGATCACGATCACCCGATCCGCGCCCGGTGGGGTGAGCCAGGCGCCCAGATAGGCGTTGTCCGGGTTCGGGGCCAGGTTGTCCACCTCCGACGTACGCATGAAGAGCTTGGCGCCGACATCGGCCGGACCGGGGCGACCGGGTCGATCGGGGTGATCCGGTCGATCAGGGCGATCCGGTTGGTCGGGACGGTCCGGTCGATCGGCGAGGGGCTCCGGGGTATTGGCGGCGAGTCCGGAGGAGCAGGTGGACAGGGTCTTCGACACCCCGTTCTGGATCAGCGTCACGGTCGGCAGGACCACTGTCGAGTCGCCGCCGGTGGGCAGATACACCCGGAAGATCACTGATGCCTTCGCGCCGGGCAGGGCGTCCTCGCGGGACTGCGGCAGCTTGTTGAGCTCGTCCGCGTCCGTGGTCAGCTCCGGGCTGATCGTGATGGTGAACCGGCCACCCGGCTGCCCGACGACCTGCCACGGATTGGCATTGCCCACGTCGGGCGTGATGCGGTAGTCGGGAACGTTGGAACTGACTCCGCCACTGACGAAGGGGGCGGGCTTTTCGTCGTAGACGCTGAAGGATGAGTAGCGGGCGTCCGGGAAGACCCCGGAGAGTCGAATCTTCAGGCCGGGTGTCACCGGATAGACGGTCGACCAGTAGGTGGCGGCGGAGTCCGGCCAATAGGCATTTAGGCCAGTCACCCCGTATTTCGACGACCATGCACATTCGGGCATAGTTACGGGCGCGGCGGCTGGACCCTGGGCGGCAGCGGGGGTAGCTGCCATGGATACAGCCATTGTGACCACCGAAATCGTCGCCAAGATCGGTCGACAGACGCTCGGCGTCGCCCTTCCCGGAGCGGGGAATGTCATAACGGAATTTGACCACGGCGATATGTCGGCTGAGTTACAAGAGAATGCAGTCGGCTTTCCGTCACGCGGCCGGCGGGATTTGGAAACTCCATCCAGAGAACGATCAGGGTCGGCGCCTTCGGCGTAAATCTAGAAAATTGCGGAGACAAGACTGGATCGACGGATTTCGGCACAACGCCGATAGGCTGACTGGTCGCGTAACTGATGGCAGATCAATTGCGCGCTTTCTGCGGGTGCGGGCATATCGGGGTGGTCGCCCCGAGGGCCGGGAGAAGGTGCCCGGCACCGGGCGACTACCGTCGCTCAGCATGGAAGCTGGGCAGCCGAGCCGGACGGCGTTCGCGGCGGCGTGGTACCGGGCCGCGCACCAGGTGGTCGACGGCGGAGGCGTCTTCGCCGACCCGCTGGCCGTGCGGATCTTCGGCGCGCAGCCGGCCGAACTGGCCGAGCAGTGGGCGGCCAGTTCGTTGAGCCGTCAGGTGCGGGGGCGGTTCATCGCGGCGCGCAGCCGGTTCGCCGAGGACTCGCTGGCGGCGGCGGTCACCGCCGGAACCCGCCAGCTCGTGGTGCTCGGCGCCGGCCTCGACACCTTCGCCTACCGCAACCCGCACGCCGCCGCCGGGCTGCGGGTCTTCGAGGTGGATCATCCAGCCACCCAGGAGTGGAAACGGCGGCGGCTGGCCGAAACGGGCATCACCCCGCCGCCGTCGCTCAGCTTCGTCCCGGTCGACTTCGAACGGGATCTCCTCGCCGATCAACTCGGCGCGGCCGGGTTCGACCCGTACCGTCCGGCCTTCTTCACCTGGCTCGGCGTGGTGCCGTACCTCACCCGCGTGGCCGCCCTGGCCACCCTCCGGTACGTCGGGAGCCTGCCGGGCGGCGCCACAGTGGTCTTCGACTACTCCGACCCGCCGTCGACACTGCCGCCCGAGCACCGACGGTCGCACGAGGAGAGCAGCCGGCGAGTCGCCGCGATCGGTGAGCCGTGGCAGTGCTACTTCACCGCCCAGGAGATCAGCGAGGAACTCGGACAGCTCGGCTTCACCGAGATCACGGACCTGGCACCGATCGACATCGCCACCCGGTACTTCCTCCCGGGCGCTGCCGATCCGACGCGACTCAAGGCCGGCGAGGTCGATCCGACGCAGCTCAAGGCTGGCGAGGTCGATCCGACGCAGCTCAAGGCCGGTGACCGGCCCGAGCACCCCACTGCACGCCGGACGGAGCTGGGACGCACCGGCGGTCACCTGATCCGGGCAGCCACCCGGATGGCGGCCACACCCGCCTGACCCACGCGGCCACACCCGCCTGACCCGCGCGGCCACACCCGTCTGATCCAGGCGGCCAACCTCGGCCGGTCTACGCGGCCATGCCCGGCTGGTCCGCCCGATGGTCCGGGCCCAGCGCGTTGTCCACAAGCCTGCGCCGGCTCACTGGCCCATCATCCGGATATCCGCTCACGGAAGGTGAGCACCGGCCGCCTCAGCCCACAGTACCTTCGCCGCCTTTGCAATGCTTCCCCCCAAGCGACAGGCACAGCGCGTAACCCCCACTGCGACCCGAAGGAAACCGGCAATCAGCATCACCGCAGCCTGGCATCGGTGTCGCCTGGAGGGAAGCATTGCAAAGCGAAGAGCAGTGCGATGGACGAACCTCTCGGGTCGTTACCGAGTGTGATTGACCTGACGCCCACCAACATTGTCACCCACAGTAACCCGACGGCCAACGGCCAACGGACGACGGACGACGGACGACGGACGACGGACGACGGACGACGCCGTCTCACCGACCCGGCGTGCGTTCCTGGGCGTCGCCCTGACGGGGTCAGTACGAGTAGAAACCCTTGCCGGTCTTGCGGCCGAGGTCGCCCGCCGTGACCATCCGCTGGAGCAGTTCGGGCGGGAAGAACTTCTCGTCACCGGTGTCGGTGTAGATGTTCTTCGTGGCGTGCAGCAGCACGTCCGCCCCGGTCAGGTCGGTCGTGGCCAGCGGGCCCATGGCGTGCCCGAAGCCCAGCTTGCAGGCGGTGTCCAGATCCTCCGGCGAGATCACGCCGGACTCCACCAGTTTGACCGCCTCGACCACCAGCGCGGCGATCAGCCGGGTGGTGACGAAGCCGGCGATGTCCCGGTTGACCACGACCACGGTCTTGCCGATCTCCTCGGCGAACGTGCGGGCGGTGGCCAGCGTCTCGTCACTGGTCTTGTAGCCACGGACCAGCTCGCAGAGCTTCATCATCGGCACCGGCGAGAAGAAGTGCGTTCCCACCACCGACTCCGGCCGCTGGGTCACGGCGGCGATCTGGGTCACCGGGATGGCCGAGGTGTTGGTGGCGAGCACCGCGCCGGGCTTGCAGATCTGGTCCAGCGCCCGGAAGACCTCTTGCTTCACGTCCAGCCGCTCGAAGACGGCCTCGACCACCACGTCGGCGTCGGCCGCGGCCTCCAGGTCGGTCGTCGGGGTGATCCGGTCGAGCGCGGCCGACACGTCGGCGGCGTCGATCGTGCCCTTGGCCGCGAACTTCTCCAGCGACTTCCGGATCCCGTCGATCCCCCGGGCGGTGGCCGAGTCATCCAGGTCGCGCAGTGTGACCTGCCAGCCGGCCTGGGCCGCCACCTGGGCGATCCCGGAACCCATCAGACCCGCACCGATGACCACCAGCCGACCCGCCATCTGCTCTCTCCCTCACCGTACGGACTGCCCTCACCGCACCTTAGCCGGCCGCCCTGAACGAACCTTCAGCCACCCGCAGGGCTGGGAACGCGAGACGGTCGGGCGGGTCAGAAGGCGAAGGCGGGTTCTTCGGGGGCCAGGGCGCGTTCGACAGTCACCCCGAGGCAGCGCAGGTCGGAGACGAAGTCGGGATAACCCCGGTCGATGTGGTGGATGTGCGAGACCTCGGTGATGCCGTCCGCGCAGAGTCCGGCGATCACCAGCCCGGCTCCCGCCCGGATGTCGGTGGCCCGCACCGGCGCACCGGACAACCGCTCCCGACCGCGCACCACGGCGTGGTGCCCGTCGGTCCGGATCTCCGCCCCCAACCGGGCCATCTCGTTCACGAACATGAACCGCCCGTCGAAGATGTTCTCGGTGATCAGCGACGCCCCCTCGCTGACCGAGGCCAGCCCGATCGCCATCGGCAACAGGTCGGTCGCGAAGCCCGGGAAGGGCAGCGTCACCACGTCCACCGCGGACGGCCGGCGGTCCATCCGGACCCGGAACGCGGCGTCCCGGCTCTCCACCAGACCACCGGCCGAGACGACCTTGTCCAGGGCGATCTCCAGGTACTCCGGGCTCACCCCGGTGACCGTGACGTCCCCCCGGGTCATCGCGGCGGCGAACGCCCAGGTGCCGGCGACGATCCGGTCCCCCACGCAGGCGTGCCGGACCGGTCGCAGCGCGTCGACGCCCTCGATTCGCAAGGTCGAGGTGCCGGCGCCGGTGATCTGGGCGCCCATCCCGATCAGCATCATGCAGATGTCGACGATCTCCGGTTCCCGGGCGGCGTTGTCGATCACCGTGACGCCGTCGGCCAGCACCGCGGCCATGACCAGGTTCTCGGTGGCCCCGACGCTCGGGAAGTCCAGCCAGATCGTGGCGCCGCGCAGCCCCTTGGGTGCCGAGGCCACCACGAAGCCGTGCTCGCCGGATATCTCGGCGCCCATCCGGGCCAACCCGGCCACGTGCATGTCCAGGCCACGGGAACCGATCGCGTCGCCACCGGGGTGGGCGACCCGGACGTACCCGCGACGGGCCAGCAACGGGCCGAGTACGGCGATCGACGCGCGCAGCCGGCGTACCAGGTCGTAGTCGGCCTCCGTACCGGGGGCGTCCGGGACATCGATGGTGACCGAGCGGGACCGGGGCGGTCCGACCGGCGTCCCAGCACTGGCCGGGCCGGTTGCCGCGATCTCGCGGGCGGGCGACACCGCCACATCGCTGGCCGGCGTGACCGCCAGGTCGGCGGCCGGTGGGGTGTCGGCCGCCAGCTCGCCGGCCGGCGTGCCGGCCACCAGGCCGCCGGCCGGGACCGCCAGGCCGCTGGACAGGGTGCCGGCCACCAGGGTGCCGGCCACCAGGCCGCCGGCCGGTACGTCCGCCGCCGGGTCGTCGTCGCCGAAGGTCACGTCGCAGCCGAGCCGGCGGAGCACCTCGCCCATGATCGCGATATCGGTGATCCGGGGCACATTTGTGATCACGGTACGCCCGGGGGCCAGCAACGCCGCCGCCATCAGTTTGAGCGCCGAGTTCTTGGCGCCCACGACATGTACCTCGCCGTCCAGCCGGGCACCGCCGCTGACCCTGATCACGTCCACGTCGGCCATCGTATGGTCACCTCCCGGGACTGGTCCGGTGCGGTTTACCACCGGTCGGACGGGACCGTGACACGACGAACGCCGCCGGGGTACGTAGGCTGCTTTCCATGGCGGTCCATCTCACACGCATTTACACCAGGACCGGCGACGCCGGCACGACCAGGCTGGTCAACAACGAGGAGGTCGCGAAGACCGACCCGAGGATCACCGCGTACGCCGATGTCGACGAGTGCAACGCGGCGATCGGCGTGGCGCTGGCCCTCGGGCAGCTCCCGGACGAGTTGCGCGCGACCCTCGGCACGATCCAGAACGACCTGTTCGATGTCGGCGCCGACCTCGGCAACCCGGTGGAGCCCGAGCCGGCGTACCCGCCGCTGCGGGTGACCGAGGAGTACGTGAACCGGCTTGAGGGTTGGTGCGACGAGTACAACGCGCGACTGGGCAAGCTGGACTCCTTCATCCTTCCCGGCGGCACCCCCGGCGCGGCGCTGCTGCACGTCGCCCGGACCATTGCCCGGCGGGCGGAACGGTCGGCGTGGGCGCTGATCGCCAGCGATCCGGACCGGACCAGCACCGTCCCGGCAAAGTATCTCAACCGCCTCTCGGATCTGCTGTTCATCCTGGCAAGAGCCGCCAACCCGAACGGTGATGTGTTATGGGTCCCGGGGGCCAACCGGTGACGGATGCCAGCGCTGCTCCGGCGGCCCTGGCGAGCCAGCCGGACACCCGGCCGGACGCTCCGGGCCAGACCACCCCGCGTGGACTGCACCATGTCGAGGTGTGGGTGCCCGATCTGGCCATGGCGATCACGGACTGGGGCTGGCTGCTGTCCGAGCTGGGCTGGGAGCAGTTCCAGGACTGGCCGGCCGGCCGCTCGTGGCGGAACGACGCGACGTACCTGGTGCTGGAATGCTCGCCCGCCCTCACGGGCTTCCGGCACGACCGGCGGACGCCGGGGCTGAACCACCTGGCCTTCCACGCCGGCCCACGGGCGTCGGTGGACCGCCTGGTGGCGGCGGCGCCGGACCACGGCTGGTCGCTGCTGTTCCCCGACCGGCATCCGCACGCCGGCGGGCCTGAGCACTACGCCGGCTACCTGGCCGACCGGCAGGGGTACGAGGTGGAGCTGGTCGCCGCGGACTGAACAGAGATCAATCACGCGGACTGGCCGGAGATCGAACCGGGCCCCCGGCGCGATGCCGAGGGCCCGTTCCGGGTCGCCGATCAGCGTCTCGGGATCAGCCCAGCGGGCCGATCTGCTTGGCGAGGTTCACGAAGCCCTGCCACGCCCCGGGGCCGAAGCTGAGCGTGCCGCCCGCGCGGTCCTTGGTGTCGCGCACGAACACCACGCCGGGCAGGTTGTCGCCGACCTCGACGCACGATCCGCCGTTGGGACCTGAGCGGGTCGACTTGTGCCACTTCACGCCGGTCAGGTCCATGTCTGCGCCGCCTTCTTGATCAGGTCGAGTGACTGCCTGCGCGGGAGAGCCTCACCCCTGATCGCCTCCCACCTGGCCTGGAGGGTGGCCAGATCATCGGGCCGGTTCACCACCTGCGCGCGAACCTGATGATCCAGGTGGGCGGTCATCGAGCCGTCGGGCAGCGTCGCGAGGATGAAGCCTCCCTGTAGGCCAGGGTAGGAGCCAGCGTCCTCCGGCACCACAAGGATTTGCACCTGCGGTAGCTCGGCGGCCTTGATCAGGTGTTCGAGCTGCTCGGTCATCGTGCCGGGGCATCCGTGGATCGACCGGCGCAGCACCATGACGTCGATCACCGCGATGAGCTGGACCGGCTGCTCCCGGGTCAGCAGTGCCTGTCGACCGAGCCGGGACGAGACCCGCCGCTCGATATCCTCGGCCGGCAACGGCTCGGTGCTCAGCGTCGCCCGGGCGTAAGCCTCGGTCTGGAGCACACCCGGCACATACGCCGGCTCGTACCAGCGGAGCTGGCGGGCCTCGCGCTCGATGTCGATCCACTCCCGCAACCAGGGCGGGGTGCTCTCCAGGTGCGACAGACCCCGCAGCAGCCGAACGAACAGCCCGCCCGTGCCGAGGGCCTCATCCACGGCCGCCAGATATTCGGGCCTCGGCTCCCGCTGGCCGGTCTCGATGCCCGAGATGTGCGAGCCCGAATAGTTGATGCGCTTGGCCAGGTCCTCCTGGCTGAGGCCGGCCCGGTTACGCGCCTCGCGCAGTTCCCGCGAGATGACTTCCCAGGTGGTTGTTCCCACGTCCCGCTCAGCTCCCCCCACGACGTCCGGCGTGTCGACCACGCCCCTCGTAGCGACGTGTCTGGCCTGCTCGGCGCCGCCCCCGGACGTCGACAGGTCTTTTCAAAGTAGCGGGACGATCACAGGCTGTTATTAACGAAATTCGCCCGGATCCGTCGGGCCGACGCCGCCGCATCGCGGTCGAGTTCTCGCGTCACGGCGCCCCGGCGGAGACCGGAAGCACCGAAGGAGGGCTGTGAGCGTGAGCGAACCAACCAGGGACCGCCGGAACCCTCACCCGGTCGGCCGGCGCGGCCCGCACCCAGTCGGCCGGCGTGGCCCGCACCCGGCCCAACGCCCTGAGCCGCGACCGCACGCCCCGCTGATGCCGATCTGGATCTGTGAGGCGGACGCCAGGCTGTGGCCCTGTCTGGAGGCGCGCAGGCTGCTCATCGCCCAGTTCCACGACGACCCGATGGGCCTGGTCGTCTTCATGTACGAGATGGCGACCGACGCCGCCCACGACTTCCACGCGCTGAGCGCCGAGACCATGCCCGGGGCCCGCACCCTTTACGAGCGCTTCGTCGCCTGGACCCCGGCCGCCCGGCTGGACGCAGCCGAGGGCTGAGAGGCACCTTCTCCTGGAGGTCACCGCATCGCGCTGACCGTGGCCTTCAGTCGGATCAGGTCGCGGCGGCGGCGTTCGTACGTGGTGGCGAGCGCGACCAGCACCAGGCCGGCGATGGCCAGCGGCACCCACCGGGGCAGCAGGTCCCAGTAGACGGCAACCTCATGCACGGCGAGCACCACCAGGGTGGCGCCCCCGACGACCACCGGCGCCTGCCGGCGCCACACCGCTCCGGCGACGACCACGAGAACCGCGACGATGCCGAGGAGCAGCCGCCGGCCCGGCTCGCCGGGTGTCACCAGGACGACCGCGAGGCTCGGCGCGAACCCGGTGAGCAGTCCCGGTCCGTACCCGATCCAACTGCTCAACCGGTCGTTGCGCCGGGCCACGAACCATCCGGCGGCGACGGCGAGGGCACCCGCCGGCGCGGTGTACGCTTCCGGGACCGCCACGTCCCGTGCGGCGAGCACCAGCCAGTACGCGACGATCTCCGCGCCGGCCGCGACGGCGGCGAACGCGGACCGCGGCTCACCGGTCAGCGCCCGTAGCCCGAGGGCCACCCCCCAGAGCGCGCAGATGCCGGCCATGGCGGCGAGGTCGCCGAAGGTCAGCAGCAGCGCGACGGCGGCCGTCGCGTGCGCGACGACCTCGGCCGCGCGGGTGCCGGTCGCCGCCCGGGCCGACTGGCGGCTGAGCCGGGCCGCCGCCAGCGTGACGGCGGCGGCGAGCAGCACCCAGTACCCGGTCGGGCGCAGCGGCAGGCCCGCGGCCCGGGCGGCGGCGAACGCGAGCCATCCGGCGGCCACGGATGCGCAGATCCAGCCGACGGTACGCGAACCGGGGCGCCGGCCGGCCACCCCGATCACCGCCGCCACCACGACGATCGCGGCGAGTGCCGAGAGGGTCGCGGCGCGGGTGGCCAGGCAGCCGGCGAGCCCTGAGCCGCAGGTGAACCAGCAGGTCACGGCCCCGGGGTCGACCCACCGCCGGGCTGCGCCGGTCGTCGGACGCAGCGCGGTGACGAGCGCGGTCGTGAGGCCCGCGGCGAGGGTCACCGCCGGTACCGTCGGCCACGGCGCCGCCATGGCCACGCAGCCAAGCACCGCGGCGAACGTCACGGGGGGCCCGGCGAGCGTCCACACCGGCACTCCCAGCCGCCGGGCGAGCGGCACTGCCAGAGCGGCGAGCAGGACCAGCGCCAGCGCGGCCGGACCGGGCCCGAACGCGGTGGCCTCGGACGCCCACCGGTCGCCGTCCGGGCCCAGGCCGACGCGGGTGGGAGCGCCGTGCCAGACCGAGGTTATCCACATGTACGGCTGGAAGAGCAGCATCTGTACCGCCGGCGCCACGGCGACCAGGGCTGAGACGGCGGGCACCACCGCCGGTAGCGTCGCCGGGTTGACGACCCGCGCCGGACGCCTCGATGTCGCGCTCGCGGCGAGCCAGGCGCACAGCAGCGCGGCGGCGGCGAACACCCCGAACGGCGTCCGCCCGCCGTCCGCCGCCGCTGCCCAGCCGGCGGCGACCGTCACGCCAGCACCGGCCAGGGCGACGCCGAAGGCACCCGCGCCCGGCCAACTCCCGCCAGCGCCGGAGGTATCGGCGGTGCCAGAGGATGCGACAGCGTCGGCTGCGCTCGCGGTGCCTCCTCGCTGGCGCGGCAGCGTGCCGGCGGCCGTCGACAGGGCCAGGCCGACCAGGGCGCCAACCAGCGGTAGCGGGGCGTTGGCGGCACGTACCCCGTTCCCGGCGAGACCGAACGCGGCGGCGACCGGGACGGGCCCGTACGCCATGGCCACGACGGTGGCCGGCAGGCGCAGGTGGGCGCTCGGCGCGCGGACCGCGATCGCGGCGGACAGCACGATCAGTACCGTGGACGTCCCGAGGGTGGCCGCCGGGGTGACCAGCCCGACGAGCCCGAGGTGCAGCGCGACGATCGGCAACGCCAGGGCCGCCGTCCGGTCCCGCCACAGCGTCACCGCGGTGAGCGCGACGAGCAGCAGGCCGTCCACGATGGACACCACGGTCAGCGGTGTCGCGGCAGCGCCGGGCGCGGTGAACACGAGCAGCACCGCGGCGGCGTACCAGATCATCCGGTGCCGGACGAGTACGCCGAACGCTCCGGCCAGCACCGCCACAGCGGCCGGGACCTGCCAGCCGTACAGCCGGCCGGTGACCGCCGACGGGTGCGCCCGCCAGGCCGGCAGGGCGTGCGCGACCGCGTCGCCGGCCGAGGTGACGGCGGTCGCGACGGCCGGCACGGCGAGCGCCCCGGCGACGACCAGCGCCCCGATCCAACCGCCGCGCCGGACCCGCTCCGGCAGCACCAGCGTGGCGGCGGCGACGAGCACCGCTACCGCGGCGAATGCGAGGTACCGCTGGTGGGGCAGCAGTTCGGCGCCCATCCGGATTCCGGCGAGGGCCGTCATGGCGACCGCGACACCGACCCCGAGCTGTGTGGTGCGGGGGTACGCGAGGCCGGCGACCACCCCGACGGCCGCGAGCAGCAGCAGCGTGGCGCTGGCCCGGCCCGCCGCCGCCACGCCGTGCGCGGTGGCCAGGGCGACCAGGGTGAGGGACCAGGCGGCGAGCGCCGCGCCGGCCGCCGGCAGCCAGCCGAACACCTCGACGGTACGGGCGAGCCGGATGTTCACCGCCGTGAGCACGGTGAACACGAGTGCCCAGCCCGCCGGGCCGAACCCGTGACCGACGGCGAGCAGCGGCAGCACGGGCTGGACCGCGATGAGCGCGGCGAACCGCGGCCCGCGCAACCGGGTCGCCACCGCGTATCCGGCGCCGATCGCCGCGCTGGCCGCGCAGACCACCCCGGCGTACGTGCTGGGCCGCGTCCCGTCGGCCAGCCCAGCGAGGTTGACGTACCACGCGGCGTATCCGTCGAGGAGCACGAGCAGCAGCCCGAGCGCGGCGAATGTTTCGGCGGTGGCCCGCAGCCCCCGGCGGAGCGCCACGGGTGGCACGGCGAGCGCCACGAGGGTGACGCCCGCGAGGATCACGGCCCGCCCGAGCACCCCGAAGCTGGCCCAGGCCACGGCCGCGAACACGACCGCCGCGCTGCCCAGGAGCAACCCGCCGAGCACGAAGAGCACGTTCTGCACGGTCCGCGGCTCAGCCTCCGCCTGCCCGGCTGCCTGGTGATGTGCCGTTGGCTGGCCCGCCGGTCCCCCGGCTCCCGGCTGACCGCCGGCTGGCTGGCTGGCGGACCGGCTGGCGGCGACGGCCTGTTTGACGCGGGCGGCCAGCGCGTCTCGGTGCGATTGGACGGCGCTGAGCCGCTGCGTGGCCGCCGCGTACCCGCGCTGGGCCTCATCGAGGCGTCCGCGTGCCGACTGCACCTCGGCGAACAGCTCCACGGTGCGGGCGTTGAGTTCCACCACCTCCGCCGCGTCCGGATACGGCGGACGCCCGCAACCGCTGCACCCCGACTCCAACTCCGCCGGTGCGCCGCAGAAGGGGCATGGATACGTCGCCATGACGCCCAGCATGCAGGGTCACGACAAGGGGCGGATTCCCGGTGACGACCGTGATCAGGTCGACGGACAACCACCGCCTCCGATGTGGCGGCGTACGTGGCGAGGCCGTCCCGGGACCGACGACGACTCAGGCGGCCGGACGGTCCTGTGGGTGGACCATGCGTGGCGAGGCCGTCCCGGGCGCGGCGGCCTCAAGCCAGGAGAGAAATCCGGTGACCGTGGAATCCGCCATGGCGATCTCCACCGGCGCGTGGTGGCTGGTGCAGCGGAGGATCACCCAGTTCTGGGGCATCGACAGCCGCTCCTGGCCCTCGGGGAGCCGTCGGCTCTCCACCGCGAGCCCGTGCCGGGCCAACACCCGTTTGGGCCGCAGGGCCAAACTGAACATGCGATACCAACGGAGTTCGTCGTCGGTGAACCGGCCGAAGCCGGGTGACCAACCACGCTGGTTGAGGATCGTGGAGACCCGGACGCTCAGCCGGATGATCCCGCCGGAGCGGGTCACGACCGCACGCCGGACGAAGAGCACCACCAGGAGGACGAGCAGGACGGCGAGCCCGATGCCGATTCCCTCTACGACCTCCACTGCCGCCGCCCGATCAGCGGGAGGTGGCCGGGCTGACCGGGCTGGCGCTCTCGGCCAGGACCGTGACACCCTCACCGGTCACCGAGAGGAATCCGCCGGTGACCTCGTAAGCCAGCTGCTCCCCGCCCGCGCGCTTGATGCGCACCTGACTCGGCTCGGCCAGCAGACCCAGCAGAGGCGCGTGGCCGGGCAGTACGCCGATCTCACCCTCGGTCGTCCGGGCTACCACCATCTCGGCCTCGCCCGTCCAGAGCTTCTCCTCGACGGATACCAGCTCGACGTTAAGCTGCTTAGCCACACTCTCTCCTTACAGCGGCGGGGTGAGGCCGAGTCTAGTCGGCCTCGGCTCGGTGACCCAAGGCAGGTACCCAGGGGCAATCCGCTGACACCACCACGGGTACCCATTCGTTGACACCATCCGGCCACCTGTTCGCCCGGCCGTCAGCGGGCCCTGCGACCGGCCGGTCACCGGACCCTGTCGACCGGCCGGTCACCGGGCCTTGTCGACCGGCCCGTCACCGGGCCTTGTTGATCAGCTCGGGATGGCTCGCCAGGAACCCGTCGACCCGGTCGGCGCGGACGGCCGAGAAGAAGTCCTGGGCGATCGGCAGCAGCCGCTCGCCGCGATAGCTCGCGCCCTTCCCGACCCCCTCGCCCGGCAGCTTGACCATCTCGATCGAGTCGGACCGGAGGCTGTGCAGCGCCAGCGCCCACTCGGCCACGTCGTTGCCCCGGCCACTGAAGATCAGCGACTGACCGGCGGCCCTGAGCACGGCGTCGAGCTTGAGGGGGTTGCTCACCACCCCCCGGCTGAACGCCTGGCTGACCATGGCCCGGACGAACTGCTGCTGGTGCCGCTGGCGGTCGTAGTCGCCGTTGGGCAGCCCGTACCGCTGCCGGACGTAGTCGAGGGCCTGCCAACCCTTCAGGTGCGCCTGACCCTTGTGGTACGTGGCCTGCGGGCCGGTGTAGTGGCCGCCGCCCGGCAGCAGGGTACGCATGCTGCCGTCCGGCTGACGGTGCTCGGACTTGACGTTCGTGTCGATGTACATGTCGACCCCGCCCATGGCGTCGACGATCCGCTGGAAGCCGCCGAAGTCGATGATCGCCCCGGCGTCGAACCGTTTGATCCCGGTGTACGCCGAGACGGTCTTGGAGAGCAGTTCGAAGCCCCGGGCCGGATCGGGCCTGGCCTGGCCGGGCACCCGGCTGCCGTACGCCATCGCGCCGTTGATCTTGCCATGGCTGCCCCGGAAGTCGGCCTTCGGGAAGGCGGGAATGTCCACCACGAGATCGCGCGGGATGGAGAACAGGTAGGCCTGGTCCAGCGACCGGGTCACGTGCAGCACCATGATCGAGTCCGACCGGGGTGGCTCGTTCACCTGACCAGCCCTGGGGTCGATGCCGACCAGCAGGATGTCCACCGGACCCCGGATGTCGGTGTGCGGCGCGGGCGTGGCGCCGGCGGCCGAATCACCGAAGAGATCGGCCTGCCGCACCGAGCCCTCGTACCGGGCGACCAGGGCCCGCGAGCCCACCACGGCACCGCCGCTGACCACCACCAGGAGGATGCCGAAGATCAGGCAGAGCCGGGCCCACCGCGGCATCCCGCGCCGGACCGAGCCGGGCCTGTCGCCGGCGGCCGGCGTCGCGCCGCGTTGGTTCGGAACCGCACCCGACCCGCTCCTCGGACCGGCGTTCGAGTCGCCCGCCGGTCCGGTCTTCGGCCTACCGGCCCGTGCCTTTGCCACGACGGCTCCCCCGGAGATTGTCACGCCCCCACCACAGAGGCCGAGCACAACCGTCCGATGCGTTCACCGGCCGCGCCGAGCCGGATCCAAAACTACCTCGCGTTTTCCCGTGCCGCCGGACGCCCTCCCGCCGCTCCCGGCGCCCGGGAGCACGGAGAGTGCGGTAAACGCGACGGACCGGGGCGGTAACGCCGGTGGGGTCCGTCTACGCTTCCCGGGAGTCAATTCTTTCTCAAGTCCCTTTCCTTTCTGTCCCGGTCTTCCCAGCCCCCACACACCCAAAAAACCCCCTCTGGGGAGTG